>JAKDKQ010000048.1 GCA_030453295.1 Janibacter sp. | reverse complement strand
GGTTTTGAGCGCGCCTCGTGTTGCCACGACTGCGGTGATGATGGTGAGCGCTGCCGTGAGCAGGGTGATGGCTCCGAGCAGCGTCCAGGGGATCGCGATGACGGGTGCGCCGTAGATGCGAGCTGTCGCGGCCCAGAGGCCGACGAGGGCGAGGACTGCAGCGACCGCGCCGAGGATGAGTCCGATGCCGGTGGCCGCAAGTGCTTCGGTGACGGTGGTGCGCTGAACCTCTCGTCGGGTGAGACCGGTGAGACGGAGGGTGGCTATTTCGCTGCGGCGTTGGCTGATCGAGATGGCGAGGGTGCTCAGCACGCTGATGAGTGCGTAGATGCTGCCGAGCCCGACGATGGCGGCCATGACGGCACGGTTCTCACCGTCGGAGGCACTGTCTTGTTCAGCTGAAAGCTCGGCAGGAGTCTGCACGCTCGTGGCTCCGGCGGCGGTGAGGCTCTGTTCGACCGTCGAAGCATCGGCGTCGGGCTCGAGTTGGATGAGCAAGGTCGTCTGACGGTCGAGGGCGTCGGCGGGCAGGATGGAGCGGTCGATGTAGAAACCGTCGCTGCCGGCGAGCGTTTCGCCCATCCGGGCCGCCTCCTGCAGCGTGATGGGGTCGCCGTCGATGTTCAGGACTATCTCGTCGTAGTGGCCGCGAACCATTGTGCTGTCCAAGCCGGGGCCGAAGACGATGCTGTCGGGGCCGAACCCGGCGAGGTCTCCGCTCTCGGGCTCTTGGAGATGAGTGGCACGGAAGGCGTCGGGGTCGACGGCGACGACCGTGCCCGGACCGTTGGTGGTGATGCTGCCATCGGCGAGCTGAATCGCCAGCGGCACGACCGTTTCCGGTGCTGCCAGAGAGACGCCCTCGATGGCGTCCACCTCGTCCAGGTCGATGCCGTCGCCGGTCGCGATCAGGTCTGCTTGGAGGAGCTGAGTGGTCTCGGTCGCGGCGGCTTTGGTCTGGGTGTCGAGGATGCCTTGCAGTCCCATGACGAGGCTGACGAGCACGATCATTGGCGCCGCGCAGGAGGCGGTGCGGCGGATCGCGTCGCGCAGGTTCGCCACCGCCACCTCGGTGACCGGTGAGCGGCGCGCCCAGGGGGTGAGCACACGGGCGACGGCCGGCACGAGAAGGGGCGAGAGACGGCTCATCGCGACCGAGGCGGTGATGACGATGCCCAGGCCGAGCAGCAACGGGATCAGCATCCCGCCGGTGGTCGCGGAGAAGTAGGTCTGCACAGTGGTCAGGGCAATCGCGATCGCTGCGACGATCCACCGACCGGCGGTCATCACACGCTGCTCGCTGCTGCTTCGACGCAACGCGTCCAGGGGACTGATCTTCGTCGCCCGGCGCGCACCGCCTCGTGCGCCGGCGAGGCACACGGCGACCGCGATGACCAGATCGAGGATCAGGATCGCGGGCTGGAGCGGAGTCTCCAGCTCGGCGGGGAAGGTACCGAGCCAGGACAACACCGTGCTCTGCACACCCGTCAGCGCCACGCCGAGCAGCGCACCGGCGACGGTGCCGACGAGCGCGGTCAGCAGGGCCTCGGCCAGCAGCAGTCTGCGGACCTGACGGGAGGTGACTCCGCCGAGTCTGAGGATCGCGAGGTCGCCTCGGCGTTGATCGACCGCGAAATTGAAGGTCGAGCCGACGACGAAAATCGTCAGGAACGCTCCGAGCATGACCGTCATGCCGGTGAGCGTGCTCGCCCCGCTCGCTGCCTGGCTGAACGCCTCTGCCTCGGCGGGCGTCGATCCTGCCGGGGCTTCGGCGTTCTCGACGCCGAGGATGATCGTCATCCCCGCATGGACGATGGCGACGCCGGCGGTGACCGCGAGGACGGTTCCGACGAAGAGCTGCCAGCGGTCGGCGAAGGTGCGGATGGCCAGCCGGATCATCGCACGGTCTCCAGATCGGCCAGGGTCGCGGCTATCTGACTCGCGTTCGCCCCGTTCAGCGTCGTGACCAGGCGACCGTCGCGCAGAAACGCCACATGGTCGGCGCGTGCAGCCGCGGCTGGATCGTGGGTAACCATCAGGATCGTCTGCGCCTGCTCATCGACCAGGACGCGAAGCACATCGAGCACTCTGCTCGCCGAAGCGCTGTCGAGTGCTCCGGTGGGCTCGTCGGCGAACAGGATGCTCGGCTGCGTCGCCAGAGCGCGGGCGATGGCGACGCGCTGCTGCTGGCCACCGGAGAGCTCACGGGGCTTGTGCCGGACGTGCTCGCCCAGCCCGAGAGCGGTCAGCGCATCGGTGGCGGCTGAACCGGCGTCTTTGCGATTCGCCAGCCGCAGGGGAAGCATGACGTTCTGCATCGCGGTCAGCGCGGCCACCAGGTTGAACTGCTGGAAGATGAAGCCGATATCGGTGCGCCGCATCCGGGTCAGCACGTCGTCGCTGAGACCCGAGATATCGCGTCCGTCGAGGAGCACCTGCCCCGAGTCCGGGCTATCGAGTCCGGCCGCGCAGTTCAAGAGCGTCGATTTTCCCGACCCCGAGGGTCCCATGATCGCCGTCCACGAGCCTCGGCGGCAGCCGATCGTGACTCGGTCTAAGGCGGTGAGCGTGGATGTGCCGGATTGGTAGGTGCGCGTCACATCTTGGAGATGCAGCACGGTGCTGGGCGGGGCAGATGCGTTCATACACACCAGCACATCGCGCAGGGTCCTTTGCACGCAGTGGGGCCGGACCGTCGATTCAAGGTATGGCTGGCCCTACGGTGCTGCTCGGAGTCGTTCTTTACGATAGATGGATGAGTCGTGTGGAGTTAGAGCCGGAAGGACTGCCGAAGATCGGCCGGTCTCGGGCCTCTCTCTACACCGTCGCCGTCTGCGCGCGCACGCTCATCGCGATGGTGACGGTCGCACTGCTGACCGCCCCAATCGGCTTGGTCATGATGGATTCTGATCGTGGCGCCGAGGGAGCGGGCGCACTGGTCGCGGCTGGGCTCGCCTTGCTCGGTCTCGGCCTCCCGCTCATCTCTCTCGTCCTCACCCGCACCGACTGGAGCGGTGCCGCCGCGCTGCTCGACCGGAACGCCGGCGGTCATCCTCAGACGCGGTTGAGCGAGCCGCGAACCCTGGTCCGGCCGCTGGCCTACACGGTGATCATGCTGACCCTCGGCGGTGCGATCGCGGTACTCGCGGCTCTGATCGTCGTGGCATCGTGTGTCGCCCTGATCAGCCCGATTCTCGCCGCGGTGGGTGACCAGGCGGTGATCGGGCCGTTCACCGTGAAGACGGTGCCTCAATCCTTGCTGGCGGCAATCATCGCCGTGGTTCTGCTCGCAGGTCTCATCTTCGTCTCGCCCATCGTTGCCCGAGCTCACGCCGTGTTGGTGTTGCAGGTTCTGACCCGTCCTGAGCAGCGCCTCCAGCGCGACCTGACCATGACCACGCAGTCGCGGAGCCGCCTGGTGCGCGCCTTCGATGTCGAACGCCGTCGCATCGAGCGGGACCTGCACGACGGCGTGCAACCGCAGCTGATGTCGGTGAGCATGACGCTCGGGCTCGCCCTCGCCGAGATGCCCACAGATACCCCTGGCCGGGAGGATGTGATCCGCGCACAGGATCAGGCCCGGCAGACGCTAGAGGCGCTGCGCCGGTTCGTGCGCAACATCCACCCGCAGGTGCTCATCGACCATGGGCTCGGCGCGGCCATCGGAGAGCTCGCCGACACGCTCACCCTGCCCATCGACATCGAGGATCAGCTCACCGACCGCCTACCTGCCGAGGTCGAGACGAACCTGTACTTCTGTGTTGCGGAACTCCTCACCAACGTCGTCAAGCACAGCGGGGCGAGCCGGGCTGAGATTCGGCTGCAGCAGCCTCAGCCAGACCTCGTGCAAGTCAGTGTCCATGACGACGGTAGTGGCGGTGCCGGCTCACACCGCCAAGAGACCGGCGGGCTCGACGGGATCGCCGACCGCATCGCCGCGTTTGATGGCACCCTGGCGATCGACTCACCGCTAGGCGGGCCTACGGCCATCACCATCACACTCGCCGCATTCGGGGAAGGCCGCATCAATGTCTGAAACCGTCACCATATCGACAGAGTCTTCCGCCAGTACTGATCCGCTGCGCGTGGTCATCGCCGAGGACAACACCCTGCTGCGCGAAGGACTCCAGGTGCTGCTCGAGCGTAACGAATTCGCCATCGCCGCCGCTGTCGCGACCGCCGAGGAACTGATCACCGCGACCCGCGAAGCCGCCCCGGATCTCGTGGTCACTGATGTGCGAATGCCACCGGATTTCCGGTCCGAGGGGCTCACCGCGGCGGTGCGCCTGCGTGAGGAGAATCCGGCCCTGCCCGTCGTGGTGCTGAGCCAATATGTCGAGCAGAGCTACGTCGCCGAACTCCTCGACAGCGCCGGTGGAGCCGGCGTCGGCTACCTGCTCAAAGACCGGGTCAGCGATGTCGCCGACTTCGCCGACACCCTGCGCCGGGTCCATGCCGGCGGCACCGCGGTCGATCCGGCGGTCATCAACCAGCTCATCAACCGCCGCCGCGATCCGCTCGAACGGCTCACGCCACGCGAGAGGG
The DNA here is from genome assembly GCA_030453295.1 of Janibacter sp. Classification (GTDB taxonomy): domain Bacteria; phylum Actinomycetota; class Actinomycetes; order Actinomycetales; family Dermatophilaceae; genus Janibacter. Next base: position 6,711 of record JAKDKQ010000048.1, on the reverse strand, counting down.
AGGTGCTGGCGGTCATGGCCGAGGGCCATTCCAACGCAGCTATCGCACGGCGCCTGGTCGTCTCCGATGCGGCGGTCGTCAAGCACGTCGGCAACATCATGATGAAGCTCGATCTGCCCCCGAACGACGATCAGAACCGCCGCGTCGCGGCGGTTCTGACCTACTTGCGCGGACAGGAAAGCTGACTGGTCAGCCGACCGACGTCGGCTGACCGTTGATCAGCACCTCCGTGCCCTGGGGAACCTGGATCGAGTAGCTGCCCTCGCAGTACCCGACGACGCTGCCACCGCAGGGAGTGCCGAGGTTCAAGATGCCGTCCGACAACGACCAAGCGGGTGTCTCGGGGCTCTGGGCCAGCGTCTGCGTGTTGACCTCGACGACGACCTCGTCATCGGCGGAATGCGATGACACCGACACGTTCATGTACGAGTTGTCGTGAACTACGTTGAGCGTGTCGCCGCTGAAATCGAACGACTCCTGCTCCGAGTGGCCGTTGGATGAGCACCCGGCCAGGGCGAGGCTTGCGACGATGGCCGCTCCGACGATGCTGCTACGAAAGATCTTGTTCATGCCTTCCATTCCAGCCCGGATCGGGCATCGCCGACATACGTCGACCCTGAGTCTTCTTGGTATGGCCAGCCCGACCACTCCACGAACAAATCTGCCGCCAGCGGAGCCTCATTCCGAAGGCCGGTCCTGCGCATCGTGCCGCGCCGGCCGAAACTCATCGCCCACCGCTCTTGGCCGAACCAACGCCAAGCACGAGACGTAGGGCAGCCGCCCTGCGCAGCAGTTGAATGCCACCGGAGGTGCGAGAGACCTGCGCGTACAGGCTCTCGAAGGTCTCGAGCGTGCGCTCGATGCTGTGCGCGGTCACGAGCTCGCGGCTCAGGTCGCCCATCGTGTGTCGAAGGCCCGGGGCTTGAAGCAACGTCGCGAGATGACCACTCAGCTCGGAGATGTTGCCGGGGGCATAGAGGTAGCCGTTCTGGCCGTGGTGCACCAGATGCGGCAGCGCCATCGCGTCTGCCGCGATCACAGGCGTTCCGGTCGCCATCGCTTCAAGCGTTGCCAGGCTCTGCAGCTCGGCGATCCCCGGCATACAGAACACGTCGGCACGCCCATACGTGGCCAGCAGTTCACCATCAGAGAGGAATCCACGAAAGACCACCCGGTCGGCGTTGAGCCCGAGTTGCTGGGCTTCGGCCTGCCACACGGCACGCTGTGACCCTTCGCCGACGACCTCCAATCGTCCAGGGACTTCGGCCGGCAGCCGGGCCATCGCCCGCAGCAGATCGCCGACCCGCTTCTCTGGATCGAGCCGTCCGACGAATACGATCACCGGATTCCGGTCATCGTCAGCCGGCTCAACGGCGGCGAGGTAGGGGGCGATGTCGATTCCATTGGACACGGCGATCGCATGCAGACCCGTGGAGTCGCGCAGCAGCTCAACGGCTCGCGGAGTGGGAGAAGTGACGACATCGGCCTTGCGGTAAACACGCGCCAGATCCCACCACAGGGCTTTCGCGGCAATGTCGTGCAGCGGCGCCGGCACGGGGAGGTGATCGAAGACGTTCTGCGGCATCAGATGATTGGTCGCCACCGCGCCGATTCCTCGTTTCCGGGCCTGCTTCAGCAGGGACCGGCCAATCAAGAAGAAGTCTTGGACGTGCACCACGTCCGGGCGAACATCGTCCAGCACCCCTCGAACCGCCCGCCCCACCCTGCCGGGCATGCCGACCGGGACCGTGTCGTACTTCGGGTAGCGGAAGGAGCGCACTCGATGGTGTACGCGGCCGTCTTCGGTCTCGCTTCGCCCAGCCTGTCCGGTCGGCGACGGGGAGACAACGTGCACCTCGTGGCCGCGTCCAGCCAGCCCTCGCGCCAGACGTTGGGAGAACTGCGCCGCACCGTTGACCGTAGGCGGGTAGGTGTCGGTGCCGATCAGGATTTTCATCGTGGCCTTTCGTATCGAGAAGAGGAATCCGGGACGCCGGCACGGCGATAGACGCTGAGCACCGTCCGGGTGAAGCACTCCGCTCCGAATGCCGAGCGGGCACTGACAGCCGCTCTTGAGGCGGCCACAACTGGTGCGGGATCGCGGGCGAGTTCGGTCAGCCGGTCGACGAGCGCGTTCTCGTCGTCGCCGAATGCGGGTATCCCGGCCTCCGTGAGTCCTTCAGTCAGAACGGGATCGCACCAGATGACGCCACGGAGCGCCATCACCGACTCGGCGACGGTCATCGGCTGGTTGTCCCAGCCGATCGATGTCAGGGCGGTCACGTGACTGCGCGACAGCCAGCCCGGCACCTCGGCGTGGGGAACCCGCCCGTGCAGCCGGATGCCGGCGCGCTCTTCGACCATCCGCTGCGCCGCTGGGAACTGCGGACCGGTGCCGAGCACGTCGATCTGCAACCGGCCCGGACCCATCTGGTCGAGTGCTCGCAGGCTCGAGCGCAGGAACGGCAGCACGCGCTTCTCGGCCGAGAACCTGCCGGTCCATAAGACCCGCAAGGGTCCATCGACCCGCGTCAGTGGCCGGGCCGCGGTGTTCCAACGCACCGTGTTGGGAACGACGTCCACTTCCCGGAGGCCTGCCTGTCGCAGATGGTGACTCTGATGTGCCGACGGCGATATCACTCGGTCGGTCGCCAACCCAGTTGCCAGGGTCATGTTCCGCAGCGCGGAGTCCCCGCGTCGTTCAGCGAGCCGCTGCGACGGGAACGGCAGGCCCGTCATTAATCGATGGAAGGCCGGGACACCGGCAGCCAGCAACGTCTGTATGTGTGCGCCGGTCTGCCAGAAAAACGTGTGTACCGTCTGCACCGTCGGAATCCGTAGCTCACGTGCCGCAGCGATCGCCGCTGCGGCGATACCGAACTCCGAATGCACATGCACGACATCGATTCCGGCGGCCTCGAACGCGTGGCGAAGCCTGGCGCGCAGTCGCGGCGTATGACGGGCGACCGGGAACCCGAGCCCTGGAGCGACGAACGCGACCGGTACGGATACGGACGTGATGCGGGGATGACCCCCGAGAGCCGTCAGACGGCCGCTGGGCGGACAGACGGCGAGCACGTCGGTAACCTCGGCGAGCGCACCGACCTGCTCGGCGAATGCGTTCTCGGCACCGCCGAGAGTGTCCAGCGTGTAATCGCTGACCACCGCCACTCGCGGCGTCCGCGTCGTTACTTGGTTGAGCGACACCGTCTCACCCCCGCCCGCACTTCGCACCGGCCAGCGAGGCACGTTGCCGCGCCTCGGGGTGATATCGGGCGAGCCCGGCGACGCCGAGCGCCGCCACCGCTCCGCAAGCGAGCATCGCAACGACCACCGGGGCGTTAATGCGCATGCCCTCGTCGAGCACTACCAGCCCGTAGACCACCGCCACTACGGGATCGACGGTGGTCAGCGCGCCGACTACGACCTCGGGATGTCCGACCGCGTAGGCCTGCTGGATCATCCAGCCGCCGACAACGCAGGTGGCGATGCCCCCTAGGCACAAGAAGCCCGCAGCCGGAGACAGCAAGCTCTCGCCGATCTTCAGCCACACGAATAGCGACTTCAACAATGCCGATGTGAGGCCGAAGAGCACGGCGCCGCCAGCAGCCAATGCCAGCGAGCGAAAGGCGACAGACGCACCACGGCTGATCGTGAATAGTCCTGCGCTGATCATGCAGCCGAGGACAACCGCGATCAGTACGAGGGGAAGGTCGATGCTGGCACGCTCCTCATGAGAGAAGCGCGTGGAGAGCACCGTGAAGCTGACGATGCCCGCGACTGTGACGGATACAGCGAGCCACACCGACCGTGAGGCCCGGTAACCGTGGATTTTGGACGCGAGCAGGACCGACCACGGCACGGCGAGAATACCGATGGGCTGGACCACTGTGACCGGTGCCAAGAACAACGCCGCCACATGTAAGGCCGCTCCAAGGACGATCAGCAGCAAGCCAAGAAGCCACTGCGGCTCGCGCAACTGCCCACCGAGTTGCCGCAGCGTCAGCGCCTGCTCTTTCCCCGGTCGCTGTTCGGCTTTGATGGACATGTGCTGGAAGACCGCGCCGCCAGCGAAGCCGAACGTAGACAGGATCATGAGGCCGACGGCGGCGGTGAGGCTCAGCGCTCGCTCCCGACGCCGTGCCGGCCATCGCTGCAATCCGGGGTCTGAGCGTCCTGTTGCGGAGCCGTCGTCTGAGTGACGCTTCGGGGCAGACGTGGATCGAGGCAAGCTTGGGTCATGCTTCAAGCGAAGCAGCCGCGACGGGGCCGGTCAGTAGGTCTACCCGGAGTCTTCGGGCGGCACCTGCCCGTACCCCCGGCCTCCCGTACGCGGGCCTTCGGACACGGGCAACCTGGATGCGACGCTTCAGAGCCGGAGAGGCGGGGCGCGGCACCAGTACACAGGTATGGCCAGCCCTACCAGGAAGACGCGGTCTGGCGACAGTGCGAGCAGCGTCGGGTCGGGCTGGAATAGAGGATATGAACACCCACTGGCACGATTCAGCACGGTCATCGCATGCTGACGCGATCGTACTCAGTCATGTCACCAAGACGTTTCGTGGAAACCGGGGCAGGGAGGTCACGGCGATCCAGGACGTCTCCTTGGCGGTACCTGCCGGTCAGTTCGTCGCTATCGTCGGAGAGTCCGGGTCAGGGAAGTCAACGCTCATGCACTGTGCGGCCGGCTTGACCGACCCCACGACCGGCACGGTCACATTGGCAGGCACCAACCTCAGTGCCCTCAGCCCGGCCAATCGCTCTCGGTTTCGCTCGCACCATGTCGGCTTCATCTTCCAGGACTACAACCTGGTCTCATCGCTGACGGTCGCGCAAAACGTCGAGCTTCCCTCCCGTATCACTCCGGGGTCGCGAGCATCCGTCGACACCGCGGGGGTGCTGCGTTCAGTGGGCCTGGCCGAGCGTGCTCAGCATCTACCCCATGAACTATCCGGCGGCGAGCAACAACGCGTTGCCATCGCACGCGTCCTCGCCGCCCAACCCGCTGTCGTCTTCGCGGATGAGCCCACCTCTGCTCTTGACCTCGGCAACTCTGACTTGATCCTCAACCATCTTCACTACCTTTCGCGCCGAGGGGGAACTGTGGTCATGGTCACCCACGACGTCGATGCCGCCGCCCGCGCAGACCGAGCAGTCGTCATGGCGCACGCTCGCACTGTGGATGACATTCCCCATCCCACGCGGGATCAGTTGACTGCCCGCGTCACATCAGCACAGCGGACCCAACGGTAGACACTATGAACCAGATCGTAAAGCGGGATCTGTGGTTTCACCGCAGCACCTGGTTATGGACGTTCGCCGCGTTGCTCGTATGCAGCACGTGCGTCGGCACGGTATTCGCTTCGGCGGCCTCCGTGGGTGCCTCCATTGCACAGGCCAACAGTGAGGCTATGGCCCTTGAGCTCCAATCGCTGGTCAGTGTGCTGATGTCGTTCATAGGGATCACCGCGTGCGCTGTCACCGCGACCAATACTCGTCTCGTGGTCTTAGCTCAGTCTCGAAGCCATGCACTCTGGAAAATTCTGGGAATGCCCTCTCGCAAGTTACGTCGCATCGTCCTGAGCCAAGTGGCAGCGTTGGGTGCAGTGGCGGGCGTCTTCGCGTCGCTCCTCGCTCCCGTGGTTTCCGTACTGTATGTGCAGACGTGGGCCGAGACTGGGTTGCCGGTGACTGGCCCGCCGGCTTACTCGCCCTCGGTCTTGTTCGGCACAATCTCGCTTACGATTGCGTTCGCTCTGGCTGGTGCGTGGGGGCCGGCTAAGCGAGCCGCGCGCGTAGACGAGCTCCAAGCACTACGCGATGCAGCTATGCCGACCTCGCGTGTCACGAAGTCAGCACTATTCTGGGGCGTATGTCTTGTGGGCATGGCTGGTCTTTGCTTCTTCACCGGTGTCATCGATGGCATCTATGCAGATGGCGAGCCGGACGCCATCGTCGCCGGAATGCTAATGATCCTCGCGGCGGCACTCGCTCTTTCAGTTTGGACTCTGCCTGCGACTCTCGCATGTTGGTCGCTTTTCATGCGCACTCGTGCTGTCGCATGGCACTTGGCGCGGGCCGCGGTTCGACAGCGTACCGCTCAAAGTATCTCGGCATCGCTTCCTTACGCGCTTGCGATATCCCTGATTGGAACCCTATACGGAGCAGTGGCCGCTGCCGGCGTGGAAGCAAATGGTCTCGGGATGGTGCTCGGCCTTGTTCTGCCGATCTGTATTGCGGGCGGCATGGGCACCGTGGCCATGTGCGGACCTCAACGACGAAGCGATTCCCGCATGCTCAAAACGCTCGGGGTTGCCCCGACCACAATAAACCTGGCGAACGCGCTTGAAGGAGCCTCGTACGGGATCACCGGTGTGGTATTCGGATGGTTCTTCACGCTGACCTCAAGCCTGGTCGGGTCAATACTGCTAGGAATGCCAGTGCTGGTGGGGATGAGCCATCTCCCGTGGGGATTGTTGGCGGTGCTGACGATCAGTTGCCTGGCCGTGCCAACTATCACAGCGTTGGGCTCGGGAATGCTTAGAGCTGAGCCGAGAGTCCGTAGGGCCTCTTACTCGCCAGCGTAGGCCTCTCTTACATGCGCCTATTTTGAGAGGGGCAGCGCACCGCCGTCAAGAACGGCAGCACCTTTGCCGCTGCAGCGACCGCTGCAAAGAAAGATGACCTTGGCCACTAGGAAGAAACAGGCAC
>JAKDKQ010000047.1 GCA_030453295.1 Janibacter sp. | reverse complement strand
CCCTCGACGAGCAGGACCGGACGCGCTGGGACCACGCGGCCATCGCCCGTGGTGTCCGCCTCGTCGAGGAGGCACTGCCGCGAGGTGCCGTCGGTCCCTTCCAGCTGCAGGCCGCGATCGCCGCCGTCCACGGGGAGGCGGCCATGGCCGGAGAGACCGATTGGCCGCAGATCGAGGTGCTCTACCGGATGCTCGCGAAGATCGCGCCGTCGCCGATGGTCGAGCTCAACCTCGCTGCGGCCGTGGGGATGTCGCAGGGTCCTGCTGCCGGTCTCGCGGCCCTGGAGCCACTCCTCGACGACCCGGTCCTCGCGCGGGGCCACCGCGTCCACGCCGTCCGCGCGCACCTGCTGGAGCGGGCGGGGCACCGGGAGGAGGCCGCCGAGGCGTACCTGCTCGCCGCGAGCCGGACCCAGAGCATCCCCGAGCAGAGGTACCTCAACCAGCGGGCGACTCGAGGGGCTTGACAACCTACAACCAAACGGTTGTAGGTTGGTCTCATGACATCGAGCGACGAGGACCGGGCAGACGCCTTCTTCCACGCGCTCGCCGACAGCACCAGGCGCGACATCCTGCGCCGGGTGATGGCGGGGGAGCACTCGGTGTCTGCCCTGGCCGCGCAGTACCCGATGAGCTTCGCCGCCGTGCAAAAGCACGTGGCGGTGCTCGAGCGGGCGGGGCTGATCAGCAAGCGCCGGAGCGGACGCGAGTCCCTGGCGAGCGGAGACGTCGAGGCCGTGCGAGCGGTCGGCGCGATGCTCACCGAGCTCGAGGACGTGTGGCGCGGACGGGTCAAGGGCATCGACGCCCTCCTGGCCCAGGACACCAGCACCGACACCACCACCTGACCCACCCCAGGAGATCACCATGCCCCTCACCGACGTCACCACCGACCTCGATACCCGGACCCTCGTCATGACCTGCGACTTCCCGGTCACCCCCGAGCGCCTCTGGCAGGTGTGGGCCGACCCGCGCCAGCTCGAGCAGTGGTGGGGCCCCGAGACCTACCCGGCCACCGTCACCGAGCACGACCTGACTCCCGGGGGCCTCGTGAAGTACCACATGACCAGCCCCGAGGGGGAGACGTTCCCCGGCGGCTGGGAGGTCATCGCCGTCGACGCACCCCACCGTCTCGAGCTGCGCGACTTCTTCGCCGACGCCGACGGCAACCCCGTCGAGTCGGCGCCCGAGTCCCGGATGGTCATCGAGATCACCGCGACCGACACCGGCGCCCGGATGGTCAACACCTCGACGTGGGAGTCCGCCGAGGACATGCAAAAGGTCCTCGACATGGGCGTCGTCGAGGGCTCCACCTCCGCCGTGAGCCAGCTCGACGCGCTGCTGGCCGCCTGATTCGGGCCACCGCCCCGCCCCTTCACCCGGTGTTCGCCCGGAGGACCCACTCAGGTCCCCCCGGGCGAACATCAGGTTGCTGGACTGCATGGACATCCCCTGTCCCTCGTCAAGGAGTCCCATGTCCAGCACCAACCTCGACCGCCGCACCCTGCTCGGCGGCTCGGCCGGCGCGCTCGGCCTGCTCGTCGCGGGGAGCGCCGCTCCCTTCGCCTCGCACGCGTCCGCCGCCCAGACCACGCGCCTCGCGGCCGGCTACGGCAAGCTCACCCCGGCCGGCCCGCTGCTCGCGCTGCCCGACGGCTTCTCCTACACCGTCCTCGCCGAGTCCGGCACGACCACCGTCGGTGGCTACGCGGTCGCCGGCAGCCAGGACGCGATGGGCTGCTTCGCCCGCCCCGGTGGCGGCTCGACCATCGTCTGCAACCACGAGCTCGGCGGCTCGGACGACGACCTCGTCCCGCACGTCGACGGTCTCGTCTACGACGCCGGGGCGAAGGGGGGTACCTCCACCCTCGTGGTCACCCAGGACAACACGGTGGTCGAGCACTACACCTCGGTGGCCGGGACGGTCGACAACTGCGCCGGCGGCATCACCCCGTGGGGCACCTGGCTGACCTGCGAGGAGACCGACGAGCGCGCCGGGACCCACGAGGACGACGGGGTGACCTACACCTTCGAGCAGGACCACGGCTACGTCTTCGAGGTCGACCCGACCAGCCAGGCCGCCAACATCGGCACGGCCAACATCCCGCTGAAGTTCCTCGGCCGCTTCGAGCACGAGGCCGCGGTCGTCGATCCCAAGACGGGCCAGATCTACCTGACCGAGGACGCCGACGAGCCCAACGGGCTCTTCTACCGCTGGACCCCGCCGGCCGGTTACCGCCAGGGCAAGGGCGCGCTGCACGCCCTCGCCCAGGATGGCGCCGTCGAGGTCGGCACCCTCGAGGCGCTCGTCGCGACGGAGCGCAGCGGTCGCCACGTGACGGACCTGTCGCTGGCGACCCGTACGAAGACGACCTACACGACCTCGTGGGCCGAGGTGCCCGAGCGCGACGCGCAGACGATGCCGATCCGCGAGCAGCTCACCGACGCCCAGGTCACCCGCGCGCGCAAGCTCGAGGGCCAGTGGTGGGGCGACGGCGGCGTCTACTTCGTCGCGAGCTACGGCCGCACGGACGACGGCTCGATCCACGAGCACGACGGCCAGGTGTGGTTCTTCGACCCGAAGAAGCAGACCGTCACCCTGACGACGATCTTCGCGGTCAACGAGGACGGCGCGGGCGTCGACGGTCCGGACAACATCACGGTCTCCCCCCACGGCGGGCTCGTCCTCGCCGAGGACGGCGACGGCGCCTCGCAGCTCATCGGGGTCACCGACCAGGGCAAGGCCTACCGCCTCGCGCTCAACCTCGTCGACGACAGCGAGTGGGCCGGGCCGACCTTCAACGCGGCCGGGACGACCCTCTTCGCCAACATCCAGGGCGACCCGGGGCGCACCTTCGCGATCACCGGGCCGTGGGGCCGGCCCGCCAACGCCCGGGACTGATCCCGGACCGGCACCCGGTGGCCCTCAGGCCAGCGGGTGCCACGGCCGGTCGGGGCGGGTGGCGACGGGGGAGCCGCTCACCCGCACCGCGTAGACCGGCGGGGGGCCGGCGTCGGCGAGCCCGAGGTAGGTGTGGCCGGTGATCCGGCACCACGCCGGCAGGTCGATCGGGGCCACCGGGTCGGTCGTGCTCAGGTGCACGACCGACCCTTCGGCGAGGTCGGCGACGCGGGCGCGCAGCAGGATGAGCAGTCGCGCGCACGAGCGGTCACCCCCGTCGATCCGCTCGACGGGCTCGTCGGTGCCCTCCACCGGCAGCTCAGGCAAGGACGGAGCGAAGGGCGGCGACCACCCGCTCGTCGTCCGGCTCCACCTGCGGGCCGAAGCGGGCGACCGGGGTGCCGTCGGCGTCGATGACGAACTTCTCGAAGTTCCACCGGATGTCGCCGCTCTCGCCACCCTCGTCCTGGGTGTCGACGAGGCCCTCGTAGAGGGCGTGGCGGCCGGGGCCGTTGACCTCGATCTTTTCGCTCATGGGGAAGGCGACGCCGTAGGTCGCGGAGCAGAACTCGGCGATCTCCTCGGACGTGCCGGGCTCCTGCCCGCCGAACTGGTTGCACGGCAGCCCGACGACCGCGAGGTCGGGGTGCTGCTCGTGCAGCGCCTCCAGCGCCGTGTACTGCGGGGTCAGGCCGCACTTGGACGCGACGTTGACCAGCAGGGCGGGCTTGCCGCCGGTGAGGTCGCGCAGGGTGCCGGGGGTGCCGTCGAGGCGGGCGAGGGGAGTGTCGAGGAGGGTCATACACCGACCCTAGTCCGCCCCGCCGACACCCCCGGCCCGGATCAGTGGGCCTTGAAGCCCCTCAGCCGCAGGCTGTTGCTCACGACGAAGACCGAGGAGAAGGCCATCGCCGCTCCGGCGATCATCGGGTTGAGCATCCCGGCCATCGCCAGCGGGATGGCCGCGACGTTGTAGGCGAACGCCCAGAAGAGGTTGCCCTTGATCGTCGACAGGGTGCGCCGGGCCAGCCGGATCGCGTCGACCGCGACCCGCAGGTCACCGCGCACGAGGGTCAGGTCACTGGCCTCGATGGCGACATCCGTGCCGGTGCCCATCGCCAGACCGAGGTCGGCGGTGGCCAGCGCGGCCGCGTCGTTGACGCCGTCACCGACCATGGCGACGACCTTGCCCTCGCCCTGCAGCCGCTCGACGACCGCGACCTTGTCCGCGGGCATGACATCGGCGAAGACGTCGTCCTCGGCAATCCCGACCTCGGCTGCGACGGCCCGGGCGACGACCTCGTTGTCACCGGTGAGCAGGATCGGCCGCAACCCCAGGGCGCGCAGCTCGGTGATCGCCTGCTTCGAGGTGTCCTTGATCGCGTCGGCGACGACGACGATGCCCCGGATGACCCCGTCCCAGCCGACGGCGACGGCGGTGCCACCGTCCTGCTGGGCGCGAGTCATCGCCTCCTGCAGCTCCTGCCCCAGGGGCATCGACCAGTCGGCGAGCAGCTGGGGGCGCCCGACGACGACCGAGGTGCTGACGTCGCCGCTCAGGATGACGCCCTGCACACCCAGGCCCTCGACATTGGCGAAGCCGTCGACCTCGGGCAACGACCCCGAGCGGGCGCGGGCACCGGTGACGATCGCCTGGGCGATCGGGTGCTCCGACGCGGCCTCGAGGGCTCCGGCGTAGCGCAGGACCTCGTCCTCGTCCTGGCCGTCAGCGGCGATGACCTCGCGCAGCGTCATCCGACCGGTGGTGACGGTGCCGGTCTTGTCGAGCACGATCGTGTCGACCTTGCGGGTGGACTCGAGCACCTCGGGGCCCTTGATGAGGATCCCCAGCTGGGCGCCGCGACCGGTACCGACCATCAGGGCGGTGGGCGTGGCCAGTCCGAGGGCGCAGGGGCAGGCGATGATCAGGACCGCGACGGCAGCGGTGAAGGCCATCGACAGGCCGGTCCCGATGGCGATCCAGAAGATCAGTGTCGCCAGCGAGAGCACGAGGACGATCGGGACGAAGATCCCCGAGATACGGTCCGCCAGACGCTGCGCCTCGGCCTTGCCGTTCTGCGCGTCCGCGACCATCTGGGCCATCTGCGCCAGCTGGGTGTCGCCGCCGACGCGGGTGGCGCGCACGACGAGGCGGCCACCGGCGTTGACCGTCGCACCGACGACGCCGTCGCCTGGGGCGACCTCGACGGGGACCGACTCGCCGGTGAGCATCGAGGTGTCGACCGCGGAGGTGCCGCGCTCGATCACGCCGTCCGTGGCGATCTTCTCGCCCGGGCGGACGACGAAGAGCGTCCCCACGGCCAGCTCCTCGACGGGGACCTGCCGCTCGGTGGTCCCGTCGGCGTCGAGGACGGTGACCTCCTTGGCGCCCATCTCGAGCAGCGCTCGCAGTGCGGCCCCGGCCTGGCGCTTGGAGCGCTTCTCGAAGTAGCGCCCGGCGAGGATGAAGGTCGTCACCCCGGCCGCGGCCTCGAGGTAGATGTTGCCCGAGCCGTCACCGCGCTCGACGGTGAGCTCGAAGGGGTGCGTCATGCCCGGCATGCCCGCGGTGCCGAAGAAGAGGGCGTACAGCGACCAGGCGAGAGCGGCCAGCGTGCCGATCGACACCAGCGTGTCCATCGTCGTCGCGCCGTGCTTGAGGTTGGTCCAGGCGGCCTTGTGGAAGGGCAGCGCGCCCCAGACCACGACCGGCGCGGCCAAGGTCAGCGACAGCCACTGCCAGTTGGTGAACTGCAGCGGCGGGATCATCGCCATCGCGATGACCGGGACCGACAGGACCGCCGAGATGATCAGCCGCTGGCGCAGCTGCTCGGTCTCGTCGGGGAGGGCCGGGCCGGCCCCCTTCGCCTCCTCCGTGCGGGGGAGAGATGCCCCGTAACCCGCCGACTCGACCGTCTCGACGAGGCGCTCGGGCGTGACCTCGGGCGCGTAGGTGACCTTGGCCTTCTCGGTCGCGTAGTTGACCGAGGCGCTCACCCCGTCGAGCTTGTTGAGCTTGCGCTCGATCCGGTTGGCGCACGAGGCGCAGGTCATGCCGGTGATGTCCAGCTCGACCTGCGTCGAGCCCGCCGTCGGGGTCGGCACGGTGTGTGGGGCGGTCATGTCTCTCTCCTGTGGTGGCGAAGGGGGTGGTGCCGGTCAGACCAGCTGGTAGCCGGCCTCTTCGACGGCGGTGCGCACGGCGGCGGCGTCGACGGGCTCGGCGCTGGTCACGGTCACGGCGCCGGACTCGAGCTCGACCTGGACGCCCTCGACGCCGGCGATCTCCTGGATCTCCTCGGTGACGGAGCTGACGCAGTGGCCGCAGGTCATGCCGGTGACGGTGTAGGTGGCGGTGGTGCTCATGGGGTGTCCTTTCGTCGGGGTGATGCTTCGTACAAGTACTGTACCCCCCTAGGGTATTCCCACGCGACTCGGCGACGTCCTGTCGCCCAGCCCGCGGCCTCGCCGCCGCGGTGTGCGCCCGCTGACTACGCTCGAAGCCATGCCAGCCCTCGCCGCCCTCGCCGTGGTCACCCTGATCCACCTCGGCGCCCAGGCCGTCGCACCCGGGGGAATGGTCGCCGACGTCACCCAGGTGCTGCTCATGCCGCTCCTGCTGTGGTTCCTCGTCACCACGACGACCCGACCCCAGTCGCTCCTCGTGCGCCTGACGGTGGTGGCCCTCGTCCTGTCCTGGCTCGGCGACACGCTCCCGCGCTTCGTGGAGGACGGCAGCGAGCTCGGTTTCATGCTCATGCTCGGGGCCTTCCTGCTGGCGCAGCTCGCCTACGTGGCGGCGCTGTACCCCTTCGCCGATCGCAGCATCGCGCGCACCCGGCCCGTCCTCATCGCGCCCTATGCCATCGCGTTGGTGGTGCTGCTCGTGGTCGTCACGCTGGGCAGCGGGTTCAGGTGGCAGGTGGCGCTCTACGGGATCGCGATCATGACGATGGCCGTCCTGGCGACCGGACTGGACCGGGTCGCCACGATCGGAGCGATCATCTTCGTCATCTCCGATGCGCTCATCGCGGTGCGCGCATTCGCCGACCTCGAGCTGCCTCTGCACGGGGTGTGGGTGATGCTCACCTACGTCGTCGGCCAGACCCTGCTCGTCGCCGCCATCGCCCACCGCGACCGGGTGGACCACGTGCGGCGCGGGTGAGCGCGACCGGAGCGGTGCACGAGGGGTACCTGCCGGGGACGCCGGAGTACCGCCGGGTCGTCTGGTCACTCTTCGCCGCGGGGACGGCCACCTTCGTCCTGCTCTACTCGACGCAGGCGCTGCTGCCGGACTTCACCCGGCACTTCGGTGTCTCGAGTGAGAGCGCGACGCTGACGATCTCGCTGACCACCCTCGGGCTGGGCTGCGGACTGCTCATCGCCGGACCGCTGTCCGACGTCGTCGGTCGCACCCGGCTGATCCACCTGTCGCTGCTCGCGTCGGTGCTCGTCGGACTGGCATCCGCGCTCGCACCGACGTGGACCTCACTGCTCGTGCTGCGCTTCGCCTCCGGCTTCGTCCTCGCGGGGCTGCCCGCCGTCGCCACGGCCTACCTGCGCGAGGAGCTGCACCGCTCCAGTCAGGCCAGTGCGTCCGGGCTCTATGTCGGTGGCACCGCCGTCGGCGCGATGTTCAGCCGGCTGCTCGCCGGTGCTGGTGCGGAGGTCGGTGGCTGGCGGTGGGGGATCGGGGCGACGGTCGCGCTCGGGCTGGTCTGCGTGGTGGTCGTGCGGATGTGGTTGCCACCGTCACGGGGTTTCGTCGCCGTGCCCGGCAACCCGCGGGCGCTGCTCGCCACGACGAGGAAGGCGCTCACCGACCGAGGGCTGCTGGCGCTCTACGCCATCGGTGGCTGCGTCCTCGGGGCGATGCAGGCCCCCTTCAACATGGTCGGATTTCGCCTCACCGAGGCGCCCTTCCACCTCGGGCTCGGGCTGGCGAGCCTGGTCTTCCTCGTCTACCCGCTCGGGACGATCAGCTCGGCGTGGTTCGGCCGGCTCGCCGACCGGCACGGTCGCCGGACGGTCGCTCCGGTGGGGGCGGGGATCGCCGCCGTGGGCGTAGTCGTGACGCTCCCGGATCATCTGAGCACCCTCGTCATCGGGCTGGCGCTCGTGGTCATCGGCTTCTTCGCCGTGCACGGCATCGCGAGCGGCTGGGTGCCCGTGCGGGCGCACGCTGGCGGGGCCAGTGCCAGCCAGGCGGCGTCGCTCTACCTCTTCACGTACTACCTGGGCTCCGCGGTCTTCGGCACGATCGCGGGCCTGGCGTGGACGCATGGTCACTGGCCGGGGGTCGTCGCGCTCTCGCTCGTGCTGCTCGCGGCCACGGCGGGGCTGACCGTGCTGTTGCGGCGCACGCCGCCGCTCGTGCCGGGTCAGTGGTGACTACGACGCGGGTACGTCGTCGAGCGGCGCGTCCTCGAGGGGTACGTCCTCGGTCGCCATGTCGTCCCTCGGCGTCGTGACCATCAGGCAGGTGACGACGGCGATCGCGGCGAGGGCGGTGAGCATGCCGAAGGCGACCTGCACGCCCGAGGCACGCTCGGCGACGGTGGGGTCCGAGCCCGCGACGAGGGACATGACCGCGATGCTCGTGGCGGTGCCGGCGGCGCCGAAGACCTGCTGGGAGGAGCCGAGCAGCGCCGACCCGTGCGCGTAGAGGGAGTTCGGGAGCGAGCCGAGCCCGGCGGTGAAGAGCGGGGTGAAGAGCAACGCCAGCGACAGGCTGAGCAGCACGTGCAGGAGCAGGATCGTCCACTGGCCGACATGCGGCACGAGGACCGTGAAGAGGCCCAGGGTGACGGTCATGCCGACGGCGCCGGGCACGACGAGAGGGCGGGCGCCGATCCGGTCGTAGAGGCGTCCGATGGTCGGTCCGAGCAAGCCCATCGCGATGCCGCCGGGGATGAGGAGCAGGCCCGTCTCGAGGGTGGACAGGCCCAGGCCGCGCTGGAGGTGGATCGGCAGCAGGATGACCGAGCTGATGAGCGCGGCGAACCCGAGGCACATGGTGACGAAGGCGCCGGTGAAGCTGCGGTGGGTGAAGGCGCGCAGGTCCATCAGCGGGTCGCCGTCGCGGCCGAGGGCGATCTGTCGCAGGACGAAGGCGATGAGTGCGATCGCGGCGACGCCCGCGGCCAGGGCCGGGTCGACGACGGGCTCGGGGGCAGGGGCGCCGGGGCCTGCGTGGCCGCCGCCGAGGCCCGAGAGGCCGTAGACGAGACCGCCGAAGCCGACGGTGGCCAGCGCGACGCTGAGGATGTCCAGGCGGCTGTCCCCGCGCTCGCCGACGTCGGGGAGGTGGCGCAGGCCGAGCCAGAGGGCGACCGCGGCGATGGGCAGGACGGTGATGAAGATCAGCCGCCAGGTGCCGAGCTCGAGCAGGATCCCGGAGACGGCCGGTCCCATGGCGGGGGCGACGGCGATGACGAGGGAGACATTGCCCATCGTGCGGCCGCGGTCCGCGACGGGGACCAGGTCCATGAGCGTGGTCATGAGCAGCGGGATCATGATGGCGGTCCCGGCGGCCTGGACCACCCGGGCGGCCACGAGGACCTCGAAGGTGGGTGCCGCGGCCGCGATCGTCGTGCCGATGGTGAACAGGCCCATGGCCAGGGCGAAGGTGCGCCGGGTCGCCAGGCGCCGCATGATCCAGCCGGTCATCGGGATGACGACGGCCATGGTGAGCATGAAGGCGGTGGTCAGCCACTGCGCGGTCGTCTCGGGGACGTGGAACTCGTCCATGAGCCGCGGGATCGCGTTGTTCATGATCGTCTCGTTGAGGATCACGACGAAGGTGGCGACGGTGAGCACGCGCAGGACCAGGGTCGTCTGGGCAGGCGTGGTCACGGGGTGCGGCGCGGCCGCGGGGGAGGGCATGTCCTCCATGGTCGGTCAGAGCACCGACAGTGACCAAATGGCTTTTGAGGGGCGAAGGGGGTGCCGCCCGTCGGTGGTCGAGAGGAGACTGGTCGCATGTGCCGAAACATCAGACAGCTGCACAACTTCGACCCCCCGGCCACGAGCGACGAGGTGCGCGCTGCCGCGCTGCAGTACGTGCGCAAGGTGAGCGGGTCGACCAAGCCGAGCCAGGCCAACCAGGCCGCCTTCGACGAGGCGGTCGAGGAGATCGCCCAGGTGACCCAGCACCTGCTCTCGCACCTGACCACCAATGCCCCGCCCAAGGACCGTGCGGTCGAGGCGGAGAAGGCCAAGGAGCGCGCCCGGATTCGTTACGGAAAAACGGGCTGACTGGACTTGCGCGGAGGGGGCAAATATGTCCTCCGGGCGTGTCGCCGAAGGATTTTCGGCGTGTCGTGCCTGTGGATGATCTGCGGATAGGTTTTTTCGGGTCCACATCTGCGCGATTGCGTTTGTGCAGGTCAGAGTGGGTGCTGTGACCTGTGTGACGGCGGGATCCACAGGGTTGTCCACTGGCTGTGCACAGTGCCATGGCGCGTCGTCCACAGCCTGTCCACACCCTTGTCCACAGGCCCGTTTGTCGTTGTCGGTGCGGAGTGCGACTCTGCTCTGACGTCTCCTTCGCGGGGGCGTGCGGACCCCCCTTCGCCGGGGTCGCAGAGGACTGACGGAGGGCACACACGGTGACGACGACCGAGCTGGACACGGGCTACGGGGACTCGGGCTCGTACTCGTCCGGACCGCCGTCCGATCGTCTCCCGCCCCAGGACCTCAATGCCGAGCAGTCGGTCCTCGGCGGGATGCTGCTGAGCAAGGACGCGATCGCCGATGTCGGTGAGACGGTCCGGGGGCATGACTTCTACCGGCCCTCGCACGAGGTCATCTTCGACGCGATCATCGACCTCTACAGCCGGGGCGAGCCTGCCGACGCGATCACGATCGCCGATGAGCTGAGCAAGCGCGGCAACCTGCAGCGCGCGGGTGGGCAGGCTTATCTGCACGACCTGATCCAGTCGGTGCCGACCGCGGCCAACGCGGGGTACTACGCACAGATCGTCGCCGAGCGGGCCGTGCTGCGGCGGCTGGTCGAGGCCGGGACCAAGATCGTCCAGATGGGTTATGCCCAGGGCGGCGGTGACGTCGAGGAGATCGTCAACTCTGCGCAGGCCGAGGTCTACGGGGTCGCGGAGAAGCGCGGCGGCGAGGACTACGCCCCGCTGTGGGACACGCTCAACGAGACGATGACCGAGATCGAGGTCGCGGCCGGGCGCACCGACGAGATGACGGGTGTGCCCACGGGATTCACCGATCTCGACGAGCTGACGCACGGTCTGCACCCGGGGCAGATGGTCGTCATCGCAGCTCGACCGGCAGTGGGTAAGGCGCTCGCGCTGGACACGCCACTGCCGACGCCCACCGGTTGGACCAC
>JAKDKQ010000347.1 GCA_030453295.1 Janibacter sp. | reverse complement strand
ACTCCTCGACGGTGATGACGCCGTCCTTGCCGACCTTGTCGAAGGCCTCGGCGATGGTGGCGCCGATGCCCTGGTCCTGGGCGGAGAGGGAGGCGACCTGGGCGATCTCGTCCTTGCCGTCGACCTCACGGGCGATCTCGAGCAGGCGACCGGCGACGGCCTCGACGGCCTTGTCGATGCCGCGCTTGAGGCCGGACGGGGCGGCGCCTGCGGCAACATTGCGCAGGCCCTCCTTGACCATGGCCTGGGCGAGGACGGTCGCGGTCGTCGTGCCGTCACCGGCGACGTCGTTGGTCTTGGTCGCGACCTCCTTGGCGAGCTGTGCGCCGAGGTTCTCGTACGGGTCCTCGAGCTCGATCTCCCGAGCGATGGTCACGCCGTCGTTGGTGATGGTCGGCGCACCCCATGCCTTGTCGATGACGACATTGCGGCCCTTGGGGCCGAGCGTCACCTTGACGGCATTGGCGAGCTGGTCGACGCCGCGCTGGAGGGCGTCACGGGCGGAGTCGTTGAACTCCAGTTCCTTGGCCATGTCTGTCCTTTGGTTCTACGAAGGGGGGATGAGCGACGCCCCGGAGGGACCCGGGAGGGCCCGCACCCGGGGCGTCAGCTGCGTACTGCTGCGAGCGTCAGATCGCTTCAGGAAACGATCGCGAGGACGTCGCGCGCGGAGAGGATGAGGTACTCCGTACCGGCGTGCTTGATCTCGGTGCCGCCGTACTTGGAGTAGACGACGCGGTCACCGACCGCGATGTCCATGGGGACACGCTCGCCGGCGTCGTTGAAGCGGCCGGGGCCGATCGCAACGACCTCGCCCTCCTGCGGCTTCTCCTTGGCGGTGTCCGGGATGACGAGACCGGACGCAGTGGTCTGCTCGGCCTCGACGGACTGGACCACGATGCGGTCCTCGAGCGGCTTGATGGAAACCGACACGCTGACTCCTTATAAGTGAGGGTCGTGAACTTGAGTTCTTGGGTGTGCGTGACCGGTCGCCGTCGCGGGGGTCGACCTGTCGTGCATCTGGCACTCGCCTTCGGTGAGTGCCAGTACCAAATCTAGGCCGAGCGCTGGCACTCGGTCAACCCGAGTGCCAATCCACGGTGCGTGCGTGACAATGGACGACGTGGATCTGACGACCGTGCGCTGGCTGGCCTCCCCGGAGGGCCATGGTGCGCTGCACGATCTGCCCACCTACAGCGAGGCTGACGCCGTCACCCAGGCCACCCGGTTGCGCGGTACCGGCCTCTCCCCCGAGCAGGTCTCCGCCCTCCTGACGCAAAAGCGCCTCCAGGGTCGCGCGCAGGACAAGTTCGGCGAGTTCGCCGAGGGCATGCTCTTCACCCCCGACGGGCTCGAGCAGGCCAGCCGGCTCGAGGTTGCCGCCACGCACGCCGGCCGCTACGCCGCAGCCAGTCTGGCCACCGTCCACGACCTCGGGTGCGGCATCGGGTCGGACGCCATGGCGATGAGCGCCCTCGGCGTCACCGTCCACGGTGTCGACGCCGACCCCCTGACCGCGGCCATCGCGGACGTCAACCTGCGTCCGTGGCCGGACAGCCGGGCCCGCACCGGGGTGGCCGAGGACTTCGACGCCCCCAGGGACCCGCTGCACTCGCGTGCCGGGGTGTGGCTCGACCCCGCCCGGCGGACTCCGGGCGTCACCGACCGGACCGGGCGCACCCGTCGCGTCTTCCGCCTCGACGAGATCGCGCCGTCGTGGGATTTCGTCCTCGCCGTCGCACGGGATGTCCCGGCGACGGGCGCCAAGCTGAGCCCCTCCCTTCCCCACGACATCCCGCCGCTCGGCACAGAGGCACAGTGGACGTCCTGGCAGGGCAGCGTCCTGGAGTGCACCGTCTGGTGGGGGCCCCTCGTCAAGCAGGCCGGCCGCAGCGCCCGCGTCCTGCGCAAGGGCGCACCCCCGGTCGAGGTCGACCAGCGCACCTGCGAGGACGACCCGGCAGCGGCCGGCTCGATCGAGGACATCGGGCGGTGGCTCTACGAGGCAGATCGGGCCGTCAACCGCGCCGGGCTCATCGGCACGGTGACCTCGGCCGTCTCCGGGATGGAGCTCGAGGCAGGGCTCGGCTACGTCACGAGCGACTCTGCGCTCGATCTCGGCCACGCGCGTCGCTACGAGGTCCTGGAGGCGATGCCCTTTGCGGTCAAGGGCTTGCGTGCCTGGCTGCGCGAGCGCAACATCACCGGACTGACGATCAAGAAGCGGGGCATCCGCCTCGACGAGGACCAGCTGCGCAAGCAGCTGAAGATCGCCCGCCATGCGGGCAGCGGCGAGAGCGCGACCATCGTCCTCACGCGGGTCGCGGGCGAGCAGACCGTGCTCGTCGTCACCCCGGCCTGACGGGCGGGACCACACCCGCCCTCCGCTCGGTCGCCATGGGCCCGACGGCTCGGGAATCCCCACGGACAGGACGAGGCCCGCAGGGGCTGGTGCTCCTGCGGGCCTCGACGGTCACGTGGACCGTGCCGTCACTCAGTGGCGGCGGGTCGGTCGCACTGCCGTCCAGCGCGCTGCGAGCAGCAGGATCAGACCCGCGCTCCCTGCCAGGAGGAGCGGCCCGGAGCCACCCGTGCCCGATCCCAGGGGACCTCCGTCCGTCTGGACGACGCCGGGCGTCTGCGGCCCGTCGGTCGACGGGGTCGCTGGCGGCTGAGTCGTCGTGGTGGACGTGCTCGTCGGCGTGCTCG
>JAKDKQ010000346.1 GCA_030453295.1 Janibacter sp. | reverse complement strand
CTGCAGCGCCTGCGCGACCTCGGCCCGACCGACGTGCTCGTGCGCGACCGCAGCTACATCGTCACCCGTACCGTCCTCGCCTGACGGTCCCGGTACGACGAAGGGGGGATGTCGTCCGCGTGGACGACATCCCCCCTTGGTGCGGGTGGGGACCGGTCAGCCGAGGGCCTTGACGGCCGCGTCGTAGTCGGGCTCCTGGGTGATCTCGGGGACGAGCTCGGTGTGGAGGACCTTGCCGTCGGCGTCGAGGACGACGACCGAGCGGGCGAGGAGACCGGCCATCGGGCCGTCGGCCATCGTGACGCCGTAGTCCTCACCGAAGGAGGAGCGGAAGGTCGAGCCGACCTTGACCTTGTCGATGCCCTCGGCGCCGCAGAAGCGAGCCTGCGCGAAGGGGAGGTCCTGGGAGACGTTGACGACGGTCGTGTTGTCGAGGCTGGCGGCGAGCTCGTTGAACTTGCGCACGCTCGCAGCGCAGACACCGGTGTCGATGCTGGGGAAGATGTTGAGGACGACGCGACCGGGGACGTCGGCGGTGGTCAGCGCCGACAGTCCGTCGCCGACGAGGTCGAAGGCCGGAGCCGTGGCGCCGGGAGCCGGCAGCTCGCCGACGGTGTTGACGGGGTTGCCCTTGAATGCGGTGGTTGCCATGACTCATGCCTACACCCTCGGGGCCGGTGAGTCACGACCGGCCCGAGGTGTGGGCGCTCAGCCGGCGAGGTGCTTCGCGAGCAGGCCGAGGGGGACGAGGACGAGGGCGGACAGGCCCATCGCACCCATGACGAGCGCGCCCTTGGACTCGGCGTCGAGCGTGGCCCGCCAGCCGGCCCGCGTCATGATCTCCCGGACGGGCTCGTTGATCTCCTCGGTGGAGAACTCGTAGTCGACCCTCTTGCGGAAGCCGTCCAGCCCCAGCCCGTACTCGACCCGGCGGGTGCGGCCCCACTGCCGGCCGGACGAGACCCCGAGCTGGGCACCCAGACGCGTGGGTCCTGCGGAGGTCTCGAGCCGGCGCGACTCGTCGGTCCGCCGGATCACCCCCTGCGTGCCCGTTGGGACGAAGCGGGTGACGAAGGTGTGGCGCAACCGGTGGGCGGTCGCGACGTGCTGCCACCGCGCGTCGACGAGGTCGGCCCGCACGAGGATCGAGCGGCCGTTGCTCAGCACGACGTAGGGGGTGCCGTCGAAGGCCTCCGCGAGTGCCGGGGCCAGCCACTCGAAGGGCCACGGGTGCTTGCGGTCGGTCGCCGGGGGAAGGGGGTCGGCAGGGGGAGCGACGACGGTGTGACCCCCTTCGTCCACCAGCGCGGGGTCGGTCTCCCGGAGGTAGCCGACGAGGCCCCAGATCGTCGTGGCGACCGCGATGCCCCAGACGAGCGCCCAGCCGGCCGCCGGCCACGGCTGTCCGGTGCTGACGAAGAGCGCCGCGCCACCGACGAGGGCCAGCGTGAAGGCCAGGATCGCCGCACCGAAGATCAGCGCCTTGACCCGGCGGGACATCATGCGGGCAGCGGCCCCGGGCCGGGAACGGTGGCCCCGTGACCATCGGCGCGCAGGCGGGAGCGCAGCCGCTCGGCGATCTCGTCGAAGCGCTCCGCGGGCACGTCCTGCATGATCGCGTGCGGCTCGACCTCGGCCGCGGAGGCGGCCGGCCACACGTGCACGTGCAGGTGGGGGACCTCGAAGCCTTCGAGCATCTGGGCGATCCGCGGGGTCTGCCACTCAGCTTGCTGGGCCCGGCCGATGATCCGCGCGACCTCCTGCAGGTGCGCCCACGTCGCCGGGTCGGCGTCCGTCCACTGCTCGATCTCCTCGCGGGAAACGATCATCGTGTGGCCGTCGGTCACCGGTGCGATGGTCAGGAAGGCCACGCAGGTCTCGTCGGACCACACGAACCGTCCGGGGATCTCGCCGTTGATGATCTTGGTGAAGAGAGTCGCCATGCCACCCAGCCTAAGGTGGAGACATGCCACAGGTCAGCGCCGACGTGCACGTCCCGATCCCACCGGACCTCGCCTTCGCCGTGTCCCAGACGACCGGTGCGGTCCGGCGACGGTGGGACCCCTTCATCCGCGAGCAGCGGTTCCTCGACGGAGCGGTCGAGCCGGGAGTGGGCGTGCGCACCTACACCCGCTCCTCCTTCGCCGGGCCGATCTCGCCGAGCATGGTCAGCGAGTACGTCTCGTGGCGCCCGCCGACCTCCGTGGGGATGACCATGGTGCGCGGGCCCTGGTTCTTCGCGCGCTTCGGCGGTGGGTGGCGCTTCCAGCCCGACGGCGACGGGACCCTCGCGGTGTGGAAGTACACCTACGACGTGCGGCCCACCTGGCTGCAGCGCATCGCCCACCCGATCGGCCAGTGGCTGCTCGGGCGGGAGATCCGCCAGCGGATCGACGGCTTCGCGGGCGGGTGCCGGGACGAGCAGGTGCTCGCGGCGGCGCGGGCGGACATGGCCCGTCGTGCCGGTGCCACCGCCCAGGGCGAAGGGGGCGAGGTCGCGTGAGTGGCTCCCTTCGCGTCGCGGGGTGCCAGTGGACCTCGACCGGTGACCCGGTCGCCAACCTCGCGCGCATCGACGAGCTGACGGGTCGTGCCGCTGCCTCCGGCGCGCGCCTGGTCGTCCACCCGGAGGCGGCGATGGCCTCCTTCGCCGGACGGCTCGACACGGTCGCCGAGCCGCTCGACGGACGCTTCGCCGACGGGGTGCGCGCCGTTGC
>JAKDKQ010000345.1 GCA_030453295.1 Janibacter sp. | reverse complement strand
ACGAGGACCTCGCCGAGCGCCTCAACGCCCTGGGTGCGAGCGTGCAGCCCTTCCGTGACATCGGCTGAGCCAGGACACCACTACGCGCGAAGGGAGGGCCCCACCCGGATCAGGTGGGCCCTCCCTTCGTCATGGGCGACGACGAGTGACCGCGCACCTCGACCCGAGTCAGGTGGGCCAGACTCGCCCCTGCTCGATTCACCTGACGAGTCACGGTCGGAGCCCGACCTGACCCGGCCCTACGCCTCGTCCATCGCTCAGCGGCGCGGGGCCACGCACATCCGCCTCAGAGGTGGGTGCGCAACCGCTCCACGATCGGCTCCGGTGTCAGCCCCACCGTCTCGAGCACCTGGGCCCGAGAGGCGTGGTCGATGAACTCCTTGGGCAGGCCGAAGCGGTGCACGGGCACGGACAGCCCGGCCTCGTCGAGGGCGCGCGCGACCTCTGCACCCACCCCGCCGGCGACGTTGTTGTCCTCGATCACGGCGACCCGACCGGCTCGGCGGGCGAGGTCGACGAGTGCGGCGGGCACGGGCAGCACCCACCGAGGGTCGACGACCAGGGCCGAGTGGCCCTCTGCCACAAGCTTTTCGGCGACGGTCGTCGCGGTCCCGGCCATGGAGCCGATGGCGACGAGGAGGACCTCGGGGTCGATGTCCGGCTCGCCGGCGAGGACGTCGAGACCGTCGATGGTCGCGGTGGCCTCGATGGGGTCACCGACGCTCCCCTTCGGGAACCGGATGACGGTGGGCGCATCGTCCACGTCGACCGCCTCGCGCAGCGCGCGACGGATCTGCTGCCCGTCGCGGGGGGCGGCGAGCCGCAGGCCCGGGACCAGGGAGACGAGGGACATGTCCCACATGCCGTGGTGGCTGGCACCGTCGGGGCCGGTGACACCGGAGCGGTCGAGGACGAAGGTGACCCCGGCCTTGTGCATCGCGCAGTCCATGAGCAGCTGGTCGAAGGCGCGGTTCAAGAAGGTCGCGTAGATCGCGACGACCGGGTGCATGCCGGCGAAGGCCAGGCCGGCGGCCATCGTCGTCGCGTGCTGCTCGGCGATGCCGACGTCGAAGATCCGGTCGGGGTGCGCGTCGGCGAAGGGCTGTAGGCCGACGGGCATCATCATCGCCGCCGTGATCGCGACGATGTCGGGGCGTTGCGCCGCGAGCTGGAGCATCTCGTCGCCGAACTCGTCGGTCCACGAGCGTCCGGAGATCTCCAGGGGCAGTCCGGTCTCGGGGTTGATCTTGCCGACGGCGTGGAACTGGTCGGCGACGTCGTTGGAGGCGTGCTCGTAGCCGCGCCCCTTCTGCGTGATGACGTGCACCAGCACCGGCCCGCCGAAGGCCCGGGCGCGGCGCAGGGCCTGCTCGACGCTCGCCTCGTCGTGCCCGTCGACCGGACCGAGGTACTTGATGCCCAGGTCCTCGAACATCCCCTGCGGCGCCCAGAAGTCCTTGGCGCCCTTCTTCATCGAGTGGAATGCCTGGTAGGCCGCGCGCCCGACGACGGGCGTGCGGTGGAGCTTGTCCTTGCCCCAGTCGAGGACCTGCTCGTACTGCCGGTTGGTGCGCAGCATCGCGAGGTGGTCGGCGAGCCCGCCGATCGTCGGGGCGTAGGAGCGCTCGTTGTCGTTGACCACCACGACGAGCGGGAGGTCCTTGTCGGCGGCGATGTTGTTCAGCGCCTCCCAGGCCATGCCGCCGGTCAGCGCGCCGTCGCCGATGACCGCGACGGCATGGCGCTCCTCACCGCGCAGGCGATAGCCGGTGGCGATGCCCTCCGCCCACGACAGCGAGGTCGAGGCGTGGCTGTTCTCCACCACGTCGTGCGGGGACTCGGCGCGGCTCGGGTATCCGGACAGTCCTCCGCGGGTGCGCAGCCCGCTGAAGTCGTGGCGGCCCGTCAGCAGCTTGTGCACGTAGGACTGGTGGCCGGTGTCGAAGACGACGGTGTCGCTCGGCGAGTCGAAGACCCGGTGGATCGCGATGGTCAGCTCGACCACCCCGAGGTTGGGACCGAGGTGCCCCCCGCTGCGCGAGACCTCGGCGACGAGGAATGCTCGGATCTCCTGCGCCAAGGTCGCGAGCTGTTCCGCTGGGAGCCGCTTGAGATCGGCGGGAGAGGTGATCGTCTCGAGGACTGCCACGCTGGCGTTCCTTCCGGGGTCGGGGACCGCACGAGTCTACGTCTCACGCACTGGGAAGTGGCTGTGACCCTGCCCGCTCTCGCCGTCGGTCACAACCGCTCGACGAAGATGCTCCCGTCCATCGCCTCTCGGATGAGCACGATGGCACGCTGGGCGGCCCGCAACCGCAACCCCTCGTGCTCGAGGCAGACGAGCAGCGCATCGAGGGTGCCCTCCGGCAGGGACTCCGACAGGTCGACCCGCACCGTGCGGTAGGCCTGCCGCATCGCCTCGACCTGAGCCGCGACATGACGCTCGGCCAGCCAGGCCAGCGCCGCCGGGTGACGGCGCAGCACGGCGTGACCGCGGTAGTCGGGCGGGCACAGGTCGAGCAGCCACGAGACGGCCGCCGCCTGCCAGCCGCGCACTCCGGGCGGAGGAACCAGGTCCGGCCAGCCGGGGGGTCCCCCCTTCGCCCCAGCCGCTGCGGTACGCGCCCCGGGCGACCCGGGCAGCGCCGACCGCACCGGAGGAGTCGCCGCATGATCGAACATGTGTTCGAGTGTACGACGTTCCGGCGACATGACGAAGGGGGCCGCCCA
>JAKDKQ010000344.1 GCA_030453295.1 Janibacter sp. | reverse complement strand
GAGCAGATGGTCGGCATGGCCACCCGCAAGGCGTGGCGGCCCGGTCGCAGCGACCAACCCTGGGCTGGTGCCCGCCTGCACAGCACGGCCGATGTCGACGAGGTCCTCGGCGCCGTCGACCGGCTGCGCGGCAAGGACGGCTCCCTCGAGATGCTGCGCAGGACCGTGCGTGAGGTCTTCGCCGACATCGCCGAGCCGCGCGCCGCGACGCCCGCCGAGCACGGACGGTTCCTCGCTGGCATCGAGGAGATCCGGGACACGCTGGACGTCTTCCGCCCGGAGGTCTTCGACACCCCGCTCGAGCACCTGCTCGCTGCGACGGGGCCCAAGGGGAGCGCGCTCGACGGCGAGCCCCTCGGCGTCGTCGAGAAGCGTCGGCTGCGCGCCCAGGCTCGGCGTCTCCTGCGACCCGGACGCCCGCCGGAGGACGTGCACGCTGCTCTCCAGCTCGCCTCGCGACAGCGCCGCAGCTGGTCCCGACTCACCGGCGGTGGCGGCCGGCCCCGGATCCCCGCGGACATGGACCGCGCGCACCATGCCTACGAGCGGGTCTACGCCGACCTGACCCACGTCGGAGCGGTCATCGGGGAACCCGCGGGCACCAGTCTCCTCGACACCCCGTGGGAAGAGCTCAAGGCCAGGCTGGACGCCCTCGGCAAGGACGTCACCGGGGCCCGTGTCGTGCCGGAGGTCATCGACGACCTCGAGGACCTGCGCTCACGAGGTGTCGGTGATCTCGTCGACGACCTGTCCGCCCGCCGGGTGCCGCCGGAGGCCGTCGCCGACGAGGTCCTCTTCGTCTGGTGGACCTCGGTGCTCGCCGAGGCCGGACGGGACGAGCGGTTCGCCCGGGTCACGGGCGAGCAGCTCGACGAGGCGCTGCGCACCTTTGTCGAGGCCGACCGGGCGAGCTTGGGCGCCAACGCCGCTCGCATCGCCACCCGCCAGCGCGAGCGGTTCCACGTCGACGGTCGTCGTCATCGGTCGTCGGCTCGGGAGGTCGCCGCGGCCCACGAGGGACTGGTGCCTCGCCTGCCGTGGCACGAGGCCTTCGGCCGATGGGGTGGCCTGCTGAGGGCGGCCTCGCCGGCCTGGGCGATGGCTCCCTTCGTCGTCGGTCAGGTGCTGCCCTCCGACGAGAGCTTTGACCTGGTGATCGTCGATGACGCCTCGCGCACGACCCTGGCCCGCACCCTTGCGGGGATCGCACGCGGCGAGCAGCTGCTCGTCATCGGCGACCGGGGCCAGCTGCCCCCGGACACGTGGACGGCAGACGCGGGTGTCGCTGCGCCCTCGCGCCCGCGGACCTCGCTCGCCGATCTCGCGGCGCGGGTCCTGCCCGTGGCAGTGCTGCGTGACAGCGCCTACCCGCGGCCGCGGGTGGACAACCTGCTCGGGGACGAGACGACCGCGGCAGAGGTCGTGCACCCGCCGGCGCCCGTGCCCCGCGACGCCGTCCACCTCGTGCGCGTCGACGGCCGGGGCGTGCTCGACGAGCGCACCGGACTCGTCGAGAGCACCGTCGCCGAGGTCGAGGAGGTGCTCGAGCGCGTGCGTGAGCACCTGCGTCGCTACCCGCGACGGTCGCTGGGCATCGTGACCTTCGGTCAGGCGCACGCCGACCGGGTCGCCGATGCGG
Source organism: Janibacter sp. (assembly GCA_030453295.1). GTDB lineage: Bacteria > Actinomycetota > Actinomycetes > Actinomycetales > Dermatophilaceae > Janibacter. The sequence continues at coordinate 1,101 of JAKDKQ010000344.1, read as the reverse complement.
TCGCCGAGCTGGCGCAGTCCGACGTCCAGATCGGTGAGGCGCTGGCGGCACTGCCCGAGCCCCTCGTCATCAAGCCCGCCGACAGGTGGCAGCGCGAGCAGCGGGACACCGTCGTCGTCACCGTCGGTTTCGGTCGCTCCCCGCAGGGTCGAGTCCTCCAACGGCTCGGCGTCCTGAGCGGTGTCACGGGAGGCGAGCTCGTCCTCATCGCAGCCACTCGAGCCAGGCGCGCGGCGATCTGGGTGACCACGATCGAGCCCGCCGACCTCGCCGGTGACCGGGCCAACCTGCCCGGGCACCGCGCACTGCGCACCCTGCTCGCAGGCCTGGCCGAGCCCGTCCCCACCCAGCGCGGAGCCACGCCACAGCTCAGCCCGCTCATCGCTGGATTCGTCCAGCGGTTGCGCGACGGCGGCCTCGTCGTGAGCACCGATGTGGGCCAGGGGGAGCACCGGGTCGACATCGCGGTCGCCGACCCACGGGACCGCCACCGGATGCTGCTCGCCGTGGACGTCGACGGGCCGGGCTATGCCGGTCTGGCGTCGACCCGTCAGCGCGACCGGATCCTCGTGGAGCGACTCACCGACCTGGGGTGGGCGCACCTGCGGCTGTGGTCGGTCGACATCTTCGCCGACCCGGCTCGGCAGGAAGCCCAGGTCACCCGCGCCGTGCGCGAAGCCATCGCCAAGGAGGAGTCGTGAACGACACGCCAGACGCACAGCCTGACGAAGGGGGGAGCGCCCCCCTTCCCCCGACGGCGGAGCCGGCCGCGAAGCCCAGGACCACGCCCGAGCAGACGCGCGACGACACCGACAGCGGGTGGGGCGAGCGCCCCGACGAGGACGCCCACGACCGCTGGCTGCAGGAGCAGCGACCGCCCCACTGGGAGTAACGCTCAGCCAGCGGGCAGGGCCTGCTGGGGACCTGCCATCAGTGCTCACGCAGCACGAAGGGGGCTGGCCACCGTGATGGTGGCCAGCCCCCTTCGGGCGTGGAGCGGTGTGACTCAGGCGCGGCCGGCGCGCAGGGAGTCGCGGATCTCGCGCAGGAGCTCGACGGACTCGTCCGTGGTCTGCTCGTCGGACTTGATGAAGCGCGCGC
>JAKDKQ010000343.1 GCA_030453295.1 Janibacter sp. | reverse complement strand
TGAGCTCGGAGGCGCCACGGGAGCGGGCGATCTCGAGCTTGGCGTGGGACCCGGCCGTCGCGATGACGGTGCCACCGCGCGAGGTGATCATCTGGGTGAGCAGCTGTCCGACCCCACCAGCAGCGGCGTGCACGAGCGCGATCGTGCCCTCCTGCACCGGGTAGCAACTGGTGACGAGGGCGTGCGCAGTCAGACCCTGCAACGTTGCGGCACACGCGGTCTCGAGGTCGACGTCGTCGGGGACGGGCAGCAGGCGCGTGGAGTCGGCGATGACGAGACCGGCATGCAGCCCGGCCGTCATCGACCACGCGACCCGGTCGCCGACGGCGACTGCCGCACCCTCACCGACCTCGCGCACGGTGCCGGCGGCCTCGAAGCCCTGCACGTACGGCGGCTCGGTCGCGTAGACGCCCTCGCGCATGTAGGCATCGATGAAGTTGACGCCACCTGCGGCGACCTCGACGAGGGCTTCGCCCGGTCCTGGCGGCGGCACCTCGCGCTCCTCGAGCGCGAGGACCTCGGGTCCTCCGTGGCGGGTGACGACGAGCGCAGTGGTGGTGGCCATGCCGACACCCTAGGACTCACAGCGAGGCGATGACCTCGTCGAGCATGGTTTCGGTCAGCTTGCCGGTGAAGGTGTTCTGCTGGCTCACGTGGTAGCAGCCCACCAGGGCGACCTCCCGGCCGTCGGGGGTGCGCAGCGTGGCGCGGGCGCCGTGCCCGAACTTGGGCTTGGGTCTCGGCACGTCCCACCCCGCGTGCCGTACGCCGGCGATCGTCGCGTCCCACCCGATCGAGCCCAGGCACATGATTGACCGGACGAAGGGAACGCTCCTCGCCAGGTCGGCATCGAGCCATGGCGCGCAGGTCTGCTTCTCGAGCGTCGTCGGCTTGTTCTGCGGCGGCGCGCAGCGCACGGGTGCGACGATCCGCACGCCGTCGAGCTCGAGCCCGTCCCCGGCGGCCCACGACTCCGGCTGGCTCGCGTACCCGGCCCGGTGCAGTGCGGCATAGAGCCAGTCGCCCGACCGGTCGCCGGTGAAGTTGCGTCCCGTCCGGTTGGCGCCGTGGGCCGCTGGAGCGAGACCGACGACGAGCACGGGTGCATCGGCCGGGCCGAGCGTCGGCACGGGCCGCCCCCAGTACGGCTGGTTGCTGAAGGCGGCCCGCTTGGTGAGGGCGACCTCCTCACGCCACGCCACCAGACGCGGGCAGGCGCGGCAGACGGAGATCCGGGCGTCCAGCTCGTCCTGCCCGATGGCTCCCTTCGCCAGCCGCCTCACCTGCGCGGCGGTCCGGGCGACGGGGGTCTCGGTGGTCGCCAGGTCATCGGGCCAGCCGGTCCCGGGCACGACCGGTGAGGCGAAGGGAGCACCCGTCACGGGATGGGGCAGGAGGACTGGCTCAGGCACCTGCTCACCATAGACATCTGCCAGTGTGGATCCATGGCCATCGACGAGCATCTCGCCGACCGGGTCCGCACCGCCCTCTTCGACCGCGGCATCGCGTGGGAGGAGAAGCGGATGTTCGGGGCGCTGATCTTCCTCGTCGAGGACGAGATCCTCATGGGAGTGCGGGGCGGGGGTGGCCTGCTGGTGCGTGTCGACCCCGACGAGAGCGAGCAGCTCCTGGAGCAGGCTGGTCGTTACTACGCCCAGGTCGCGCTCATGGGGGAGCGAGGCATGGGCCCCAGCTGGCTCGACGTCTCGCCCGACGCCGTCGAGGACGATGCCGGTCTGGCCCACTGGCTCGACGCCTGCCTGCGTCGTGCGCTCTGATCAGTCCTCGGGGTCGACCGGCGGCTCGGCGCCCTCGGCCTCGTCGCGCTCGGCCCACTCCAGCAGCGGACCCAGGTCGTGCGCCAGATGGTCGATGTCGGCGTGCAGGTCACCGAGCTCCGCGAAGCGCTGCGGCACGGTCGCGATGGTGAAGTCCTGCGGCTCGGCGTCCGTGATCTCGTCCCAGGTGATCGGGGTCGACACGGTGCCGGCCGCGTTGCCCCGCACCGAGTACGCGGCCGCGATCGTGTGGTCGCGAGCATTTTGGTTGTAGTCGACGAAGACGGCCGCCGGGTCACGGTCCTTGCGCCACCACGTCGTCGTCACCTCGTCCGGGACGCGCCGCTCGACCTCGCGGGCGAAGGCGAGCGCCGCCCTACGCACCTCGCCGAACTCCCATCGAGGCTCGATGCGGACGTAGACGTGCAGCCCGGATCCCCCGGAGGTCTTGGGGTAGCCCACCACACCGAGCCCGTCGAGGACCTCGTGGACGACACCGGCCACCCGCCGTACCCGGTCGAAGGGAGCATCCGGCATGGGGTCGAGGTCGATCCGCCACTCGTCGGGCCGGTCGACGTCGGCACGACGGACATTCCACGGGTGCAGCTCGACGGTGCTCATCTGCACCGCCCAGATGATCTGGGCCAGCTCGGTCGGGCACAGCTCGTCGGCGTGCTGGTCGTACCGGGGGAAGTGCAGACGCACCGTCTCCACCCAGTCCGGCGCTCCCTGGGGCAGGCGCTTCTGGTGGACCTTGGCGCCCTCGACCCCCTTGGGGAAGCGGTGCAGCATCGTCGGCCGCCCGCGCAGCGCACGCAGGATCCCGTCACCGACGGACAGGTAGTACTGCGCGAGGTCGAGCTTGGTCTCGCCGCGCTCGGGGAAGTAGACCCGGTCGGGGGAGGAGATGCGCACATCCCGGCCACCGACATCGAGATGGACGTCCTCGCCGTGCTCGCCGCGCGCCATG
>JAKDKQ010000342.1 GCA_030453295.1 Janibacter sp. | reverse complement strand
CGTGCTCGCCGCGGCGCTGATCATGGCGGCCGTCTTCGCGGGCTTCGTCTTCGCCCACCTGACGATGATCCGACCGATCGGCTTCGCCCTCGCCGTCGGTGTCCTCGTGGATGCGCTCCTCGTACGGATGACGCTGACCCCGGCTGTCATGCACCTGCTCGGAGAGGCCGCCTGGTGGATGCCGCGCTGGCTCGACCGGATCCTGCCGGACCTCGACGTCGAGGGCACGGCTCTGGAGGCGGTGGAGACGAAGGGGGAGACCTCGGCCACAGCCCCCGCGGTCCCCGCCTCGTAGGGTCGGCTCCCATGACGACGACCCAGAACGCACCGCTGCTCGAGACGACGACCGAGATCGCCGCGACCCCGCAGGAGGTGTGGGCGGTGATCACCGACCCGCGCGCTCTCGGCGGCCTGTCCGACCAGGTCCTGCGCACGCACGTCGTGGGGACGGCGCCCGTCGGGCTCGGCACCAGGACGATCAACATCAACCGTCGCGGCCCGCTCGTGTGGCCCACCCGGGCCAAGGTGGTGCGCTTCGAGCCGCACCGCGACTACGCCTTCCGCGTCAAGGACAACGCCAGCACCTGGTCCTTCGAGCTCGAGCCCTCGGCCACGGGAGGCACGACCGTGACCCACCGGCGTGAGGCGGCCAACGGGACGACCAAGGTCTCGATGGTCCTGCAGGACAAGGTCCTCGGTGGCGTGGCGGACTTCGACCGGGAGATGGAGGCCGGCATGGCCACTACCCTGCAGCGGCTCAAGGCGCTCCTCGAGCGCGGCTGAGCATCCGCCCGGGGGCTGGCCCCTGGGCGCCCCGGTGGGGGGCCCCAGACAAACATGGGTACTTCTCCCCATCGACCCCTTCGTGCCCGCTCCGTAGATTCATCGGTGTCAGCAGGCAGGGGGACGCCGACTGACACTGGCTCGGAGCCTGCAGGGGGGTTCCGTAGCCCGACGCAGGGCGGGACTCCGCAGGGGGAGTCCCGCCCTGCGTCGTGCCCGGCGCCGGATCGCCGGATCCCTCGGGAGGCGCGCTTGTGTGACGATTGGTCCATGACCACACCAGCAGGGGGTCCGAGCGGCCCGAACACACCTCCGCCTCCGGGCGGTCCCTACGGGCAGACGCCCCAGACGCCGGGTCAGCCCGGTCCATACGGCCAGCCCGGCCACGGTGGCCAGGGGGGTCCGCCCCCCGGCAACTTCGGTGGCCCCACGGGTGGCCCCGGCGGTCAGCCGCCGAAGAAGGGCCCGGGCAAGGGCCTCATCGCCGGTATCGCCGGCGGTGTCGCGCTGATCCTCCTCCTGTGCTGCATCGGCGGATTCTTCGTCTTCCGTGGCGACGACGAGGAGTCCTCGTCGTCGTCGTCGACCTCCCAGTCGACGAGCGAGAGCTCGACGTCCGAGCCGACGAGCGAGTCCTCCACCACGGAGCCGACGAGCGAGACCACGTCCGAGCCCACCAGCGAGACCTCGAGCGAGTCCTCCTCCGCCGCCGGTGGCGGTGACTTCCCCGACGAGTTCGACGGGTGGAAGAAGGGCCAGACGAGTGACGCTGCCGGCCAGGTGACCGCGGTCTACACCAAGGGCTCCGACACCATCAGCATCGTCGCCAGCGACGCCATCAAGCCGAGCGACTTCGAGGCCGTCTGGGACAAGGACGAAAAGGTCGGCGACTACAATTGCGGCTCGATGTCTTCGACGATGCAGTGTGCTGGCGAAAAGGACGGGACCACCTACCTGGTCACCTCCGTCACCAAGAAGTCCAGCAAGGACGTCTCGGAGATCCTCGGCAAGTACCTCGACGCCGTCTGATCCACCACCACTCCTGACACGGAAGGGCCCCGTCCTCGGACGGGGCCCTTCCTCGTCCCCGTCCGGAATTAGGGTGGGCGCATGCCCCGGTACATCACGACGACCATCCAGGACGGCATCGCCCACGTGCGCCTCGCCCGCCCGGACAAGCTCAACGCACTCACGCTCGAGATGCTCGATGACCTCGCGGCAGCAGCCCACGGGCTCGCCGCTGACCGTCGGCTGCGTGCGGTCGTGATCTCCGGTGAGGGGGAGTCCTTCTGCGCGGGCCTCGACTTCGGCTCCGCGATGAAGAAGCCGTCGGGCATCGTGCGCCGCTTCGTGCCACGGCCCTGGCGCGGCACCAACACCTTCCAGGAGGCCGCGTGGGGCTTTCGTCGTCTGCCCGTCCCGGTCATCGCGGCCGTGTCGGGTCACTGCCTGGGCGGGGGGCTGCAGATCGCGCTCGCCGCAGACTTCCGCATCGCCCACCCCGAGTCGACCTGGTCGGTCCTCGAGGGTCGCTGGGGGATCATCCCGGACATGTCGGGGGTGCAGGCGCTGTCGGAGCTCGTCGGCATCGACGTGGCCAAGCGGCTGACGATGACCGCGGACAAGATCTCCGGCGACCGGGCCCAGCAGATCGGGCTGGTGACCGAGCTCTCCGACGACCCGGTGGCGGCCGCCTTCGAGCTGGCTGACCAGCTGGCCGAGCGCTCGCCCGACGCCCTGGCCGCGACGAAGCGTCTCTTCGACGGCACCTGGCACCGCAGCGCCCGGCACACTTTCGCTCGTGAGCGATGGGAGCAGCTGCCGCTGCTCTTCGGGCCCAACGCGGCCCGCGCCCGGGCGGCCAACGCCCGCAAGGAGCAGCCCGAGTTCCTTCCCCGAGGCCGGAAGCTCGCACGATGAGCGAGCCGGACCCCCGAGCCGGGTTCCTCCCGATCGTCCCGGCGGGGTTGCC
>JAKDKQ010000341.1 GCA_030453295.1 Janibacter sp. | reverse complement strand
GCGACCCGACGGCACGAGTAGAGGTGCGACTCGACGAAGTCCTCGGCCCGCAGCGCCCAGCCGACGACGATGATCGCCGCCTGACGCAGGTCGTGCGCCTCGACCTGGTCGGCGATGTCGGCGAGCGTCCCCCGCAGGATCAGCTCCTGCGGCTGCTCGACCCGGTAGGCGACGACGACCGGGCAGTCGGCGCCGTAGTGCTCGGCCAGGCGTCCCGCGAGCTCGCGGGCGCGGCGGATCGCCAGGTGCAGCACGAGGGTGGCGCCGGTCGCGGCGAAGGCCTCGAGGGACTCCCCCGACGGCATCGCCGTCGAGTCGCGCTGAGCCCGGGTCAGCACGACCGACTGGGCCACCTCGGGGACAGTCAGCTCACGGCCCAACCGGGCTGCGGTCGCGGCATAGGCCGCGATTCCGGGGGTGATGTCCCAGGGCACCCCGGCGGCGTCCAGCCGGCGAGTCTGCTCGGCGATCGCCGAGTAGACCGAGGGGTCCCCCGAGCAGAGGCGGGCGACGTCCTCGCCGCGCTCGTGGGCGGCGACGATCTCGGCGGTGATGCCGTCGAGGTCCAGGACCTGGGTGTCGACGAGCCGGGCGCCCTGCGGGCAGTGCTCGAGGACGGCCGCGTCGAGGTAGGTCCCGGCATAGAGACACACCTGGCTCGCCGCCAGCAGGCGCGTGGCCCGGACGGTCAGCAGGTCGGCGGCGCCGGGACCAGCGCCGATGAAGTGGACGGTCATGAGGTGCCCTTCGTGGTGGCGAGCTGGACGACGGCGCGGGCAGGGGTCCAGGACAGGAAGCGGCCGAGCGTGACGGCGTGCTCGACCGACAGTCTGGTCAGCTCACCGCCGGCTCGGTTGTGGGTGGTGATGAGGGCCGACTCCCCTTCGAGGGTCACGGCGTGGGCGACGAGCCGACCGCCCGGCCGAAGGGAGGTCCACGCCCGCTCGAGCAGGTCGACGTCGAGTCCCCCGCCGACGAAGACCGCCTCGGCGTCAGCCAGCCCGGCGAGATCGGTCGTCGTGGTGTCGCCGACGACGACATGGACGCGTCCGGCCAGTCCGAGGGCCACTGCGTTGGCGGTGATGCGTGCGGCGCGCTCGTGGTCGCGCTCGACGCAGGTGGCCGTGGCCCGGTCCGCGGCGAGGCACCACTCGAGGGCCACCGAGCCGTTGCCGGCCCCGAGGTCCCACAGGTGGGCGCCGGGTGTCGGGCGCAACCGCGCCAGGGCCGAGGCCCGCACATCACGCTTGGTCAGCTGGCCGTCGTGGTCGATGAAGTCCTCGGGCCGTCCGGGCACCGTCCCTCCCGTCCGGGCCGACGCGGCAGGGTCATCGGCCCGAGCTTCGACGCAGACGACGACGAGGTCCGCGGTGGTCGTGGTGAACTCGCGCGCGAGCCTGGCGAGAGCGCCTTCGTCCGGGCCACCGAGGTGCCATCGCGCGGTGAGCAGGCTTGTCCCCCAACCATGCTCGGTGAGCAGTGCAGCGAGCCGGACCGGGTCCTCACCTCCTGAGCAGAGCACGACGAGCCGCACGCCCGGCGCGAGGTGGGGCAGGACGGCACGCAGGTCACGACCGACCGTGGTCACCACGGTCGTCTCCTCGGCGGACCAGCCCTGCCGGGCCCGAGCGAGGACGTCACTGCCGACGGCCGGGTGGATGCGCACCCGGTCGGCCCCGAGGAGCTCCACGAGCGTGGTCCCGATGCCGGAGCGCAGCGGGTCGCCGCTGGCGATCACCACCGCGTCGCCGACCCGCTCGAGCAGCGCGGGCAGGGCAGCGCGAAGGGGGCTGGGCCAGCGCACGATCTCGGCACCGGCAGCGACGTGGTCGGCCACGAGGTCGAGGTGACGTTGCCCCCCGATGACGGTGGAGGCACGCTCGACGAGACCGCGCCGCCCGTCGTCCAGGCCGGCCCAGCCATCATCTGCGATACCCACCACGTCGATCACGGACGCCAACCATAGGCCCCCGTCGGCTGTGGCATGCTGACGCACGGCGCAGCCAACCGAGGAATCCGGTGCAAGTCCGGAGCGGTCCCGCCACTGTGAAGGCCCCCACGGGCCAAGCCAGAACATCGGTCTGCGTTCGTCGGCGCGATCCCGCCCGGCGTGTTGTGACGGCGAGCGTGGACACTCGCCAGGAGGTTTGGCGTGACTGCTCCGGTTTTCCCCTTCACCGCCCTCGTCGGCTCCGACGAACTCATCACCGCCCTGCTGCTCAGCGCGATCTCCCCCGAGATCGGCGGCGTCCTCGTCCGCGGCGAGAAGGGCACCGCGAAGTCCACCGCGGTCCGCGCCCTCGCCGCGGTGCTGCCCGAGCAGCAGGTCGCGCTCGACTGCCGATTCGGCTGCGACCCCGAGCGCGCCGACGACTGCCCAGACGGCCCGCACACCGGGCCGGCGACCACCCGCCCTGCTCGTCTGGTCGAGCTGCCCGTCGGTGCCACCGAGGACCGGGTCGTCGGCTCGCTCGACCTGCGCCGTGCGCTCGGCGAGGGCGAGGCGGCCTACCAGCCGGGCCTGCTCGCCGACGCCCACCGCGGCATCCTCTACGTCGACGAGGTCAACCTGCTGCACGACCACCTCGTCGACGTGCTCCTCGACGCGGCCGCCATGGGCCGCAACACCGTCGAGCGCGACGGCGTCTCGATCTCGCACCCCGCCCGGATCACCTTGGTCGGCACGATGAACCCCGAGGAGGGCGAGCTGCGGCCCCAGCTGCTCGACCGCTTCGGCCTGACCGTCCAGGTGGCCGCGAGCCG
>JAKDKQ010000340.1 GCA_030453295.1 Janibacter sp. | reverse complement strand
GCCGACGAGGAAGAATGCGTCCGTGACCGACCTGCCCCGCCGCCAGCGCGCCCGTTCCATCATCGGGGCCGCCGTGGTGCTCGCACTCCTCCTCGCCCTGGGTGGCTGGTGGTGGACCCACCGCGACGACGACACCGACGCCGCCCGCGCGCTGGGGGAGCAGATCGCCTCCGACCTGGCCGAGGGGACGGTGCCCGCGGGCCTGCAGGTCAAGGACCGGCCTGCCGCGCAGGAGCAGCTCGACACCGTCCTGGCCGGCATGGGCCGCCTGCGGCCGTCCGTGACGGTCGGTGCGGTCGAGATCCCCGACGGCGGGGACACGGGCACGGTGCACCTCGACCTGGCATGGACCGTCCACGAGGGCAAGGAGCCCTGGCGCTACTCGTCTCCCGTCTCCGTCCGCAGGAGCGGTGAGTCGTGGACCGGCGACTGGGCTCCCACGGTGCTCGTCCCCGAGCTCGCCGAGGGTGAGGTCCTGCGCGCCACCCGGATCACCCCGGAGCGCGGCGAGGTGCTGGGTGACGACGACGAGACCATCGTGACCCGGCGACCGGTCGTGCGTGTCGGCATCGACCGTGGGCAGGTGCCCGCAGCCCAGGCGGGCAGGTCCGCCCGCCAGCTGGCCAAGTCCGTGGACGTGACGGTCGCTCCCTTCGTCACTGCGGTGGAGTCGGCGGGGGACAAGGCCTTCGTCGAGGCGATCGTCCTGCGGGCCGACGCGAAGGAGCTGGCAGCGGTGCGCCGGGCCGTCCCCGGGATCGCGGGCGCCCGCCTCGTCGACGGGAGCATGGACCTGCCACCGTCCTCCGGGTTCGCCTCGGCCGTCCTGGGGCGGGTGGGCCCGGCGACGGCCGAGATCATCGCCGATGACCCGCAGGTGCGGGAGGGTGACGTCGTCGGTCTGAGTGGCCTGCAGGCGAACCATGACAAGCAGCTGCGGGGGACCTCCGGCTTCGTCGTCGAGGCCGTGGCCGAGGACGACACCGCACGGGACCTGCACCGTCTCGACGCGGTCGACGGCACGCCGCTGCGCACCACCTTGAGCAGCAACCACCAGACCGCTGCAGAGGACGTCCTCGCCGACGTGCCCAAGGCCGGGGCCATCGTCGCCATCCGCCCCTCCGACGGTCACGTGCTCGCACTCGCCAGCGCGAAGGGAGGATCCGGCCAGTCCACCGCCACGCTGGGTCAGTACGCCCCCGGGTCGACCTTCAAGCCCGTCACGGCGCTCGCCCAGCTGCGCGCGGGAGCCACGCCCCGGACCGAGCTGCAGTGCCCGCCCACGATCACCGTCGACGGGCGCGAGTTCAAGAACTACGACGACTTCCCGTCCGGCCGCACCGGCGCCATGACCCTGAAGGACGCGATCGCCACCTCGTGCAACACCGCCTTCATCGGCGCCCGCGACCGGCTCCCTGGTGGCGGGATCCGCTCTGCCGCAGCGGCACTCGGCATGACCCAGACGCCCGGGCTCGGCGTCCCCGCGGCGATGGGTCAGGTGCCGAAGAAGCCGACGGGCACCGACCTGGCCGCCACGAGCATCGGTCAGGGCGAGGTCGTCGCGACGCCCCTGTCGATGGCGACCGTCATGGCGAGCATCGTCGCGGGAGACCGGGTCACGCCGGTCCTGCTGCCGGACGCCACCACGGCACCGGCGAAGGGCGGCACGCCGATCACCGCCGGCGAGGCCGGCCAGCTGCGCGAGATGCTGCGGGCGGTCGTCACCGACGGCTCGGCCACCTTCCTGGGCGACAACCCGGGCGGCCCCGTCATCGCCAAGACCGGCACGGCCGAGTACGGCTCCGCCACGCCCCCGCGCACGCATGCCTGGATGATCGTCGCCCAGGACGACCTCGCCGTCGCGGTCTTCGTGGAGGACGGGTCCGGAGGCGCCAAGGTCGCCGGGCCGATCGCCGACCGGTACCTGGGGCTCGTGCGTCGCTAGGACGAAGGGGGCGCGGCTGCCCCCCTTCGTCCGGCGGAGACCATACGCTGACGGCATGGCCAAGACCCCCGCTGCGATGGTGACCGTCGGCGAGCGGGAGGTGCGCGTCTCCAGCCCGGACCGGGTGATCTACGAGGCGACCGAGCGGACCCCCGCCATCAGCAAGCTCGAGGTGTGCCAGTACGTCGCGGACGTCGGCGAGACGATGATGCGCACCATCGGTGACCGACCGACGGCCATGGAGCGCTGGCCCGACGGCTGGCGCGAGGGGATGCGGCTGGCCGTCGGCCCGCGCGACAAGGACGCGGACGGCTTCTACCAGAAGCGGCTGCCGCGGGGAGCGCCCGACTACATCGAGACCGTCGAGATCACCTTCCCCAGCGGCCGCACCGCGCAGGAGCTGTGCCCGAGCGAGCCGGCGGCGCTCGTCTGGGCGGCGCACATGGGGACGCTGACCTTCCACCCGTGGCCGGTCCGTCGCCCCGACGTCGACCACCCCGACGAGCTGCGCATCGACCTCGACCCGCAGCCGGGCACGACCTTCGCCGACGTGCAGCGGGTGGCGGACGTGGGTCGGGAGCTGCTCGAGGAGCTCGGGATGCGCGGGTTCGCCAAGACGAGCGGCAACCGGGGCATCCACATCTACGTGCGCATCGAGCCGCGCTGGTCCTTCGAGGAGCTGCGGCACGCGGCGATCGGGTTCGGCCGCGAGCTGGAGCGGCGTGACGACGGCGTGACGACTGCCTGGTGGAAGGAGGAGCGAGGGGAGCGGATCTTCGTCGACTTCAACCAGAACAACCGCGACCGCACGATCGCCG
>JAKDKQ010000339.1 GCA_030453295.1 Janibacter sp. | reverse complement strand
TCGGCGCGAAGTGGTCGCGGGGTGGCCGTGTGCAGGACGGTGAAGAACTCGAGGACGAGGTCGTGGCGCTCGTGCAGGTGCGCCTCCTCGTGCGCGACGACGGCGGCCAGCTGGTCATCGGGCAGGGCCGTGAGCGCTGCCTCGGTGATGACCAAGCGCGAGCCCTCGCCGGGGACGCAGTAGGCGGAGACACGCTCCGACGGCAGCACCCGGGTGTGCTCGCCCTCGTGCCGGCCGACGAGGTCGACGAGCTGCCGGTGCTCGTCGCGGGCCGCCCGGATGCGTGTGCCGACGTGGTGGCCGTTGGTGAGCAGGTGCACGAGGACACCGAGCGAGGCGACGCTCGCCACGACGAGGACAGCGACCTCGGGCACGGTCGGCAGGGGCCGGGGACGCAACCAGGCGACGGGGCCAGCTGTCAGCAGGCACAGGACCGCCGACAGCGAGAGCGCCTGCCAGACGAGGAGCGCCGCGCGCGGACTGCGGCGCAGTCGCTCGATCCGCACGAGGAGGTGCGGGACGCTGAGGAGCGCTGCCGCACAGAGCAGCAGCAGGGCGGCGATCACCCTGCGGAGTCTGCCGCACCCCGTCCACGGCGACGGCGGGGACGATCCCCCTGCGCCTCCACCTCGGCCATCGCCGCCCGGACCGCGTCGAGGTCGTCGGCGCTCGCGTCCGCGAGGAAGTGCAGGATCGCCGCCTGCCGGTCGGCGCTGCTCAGGTCGTGCAGCGGGTTGCGCATCGCCTGGGCGGTCATCGACTCGCGGGAGGACGCGGGGCGATAGCGCCAGGCCCGCCCGTCGCGCTCCCGGGTGGTCACGCCCTTGGTCTCGAGGCGGGAGAGCACGGTCATCACGGTCGTGTAGGCGAGATCGCGACCGGTGAGCCGCCCGGAGACCTCGCGCACGGTGAGTCCGCGGCCGCCGTCATCGCCCCAGAGCACGTCCATGACGGCCTGCTCCAGGTCACCCAGCGATGCGCTCTTGGCCACGGTGGCTCACTCCCTCGGTCTCGATCGTCACGACGCGGTCCATCCGGTCCAGGCCGACCCGGTGATGGGTCACCATGATCACCGACCGGTCGCCGGCGTGCTGCAGCAGGTCCGCGATGACCGCTGCGGCGGTCGGGTGGTCGAGGTGCGCGACCGGCTCGTCGAGGAGGATGACCGGCCGTCCGCTGGCAATGGCGCGGGCGATGGACAGCCGGGTCCGCTCGCCACCCGAGATGCCCACGCCGCCGGTCCCGAGGCGAGCGTCGAGTCCGTCCGAGAGGCCCGCAAACCATGCGCCCAGCCCTGCCCGACGAAGGGAGTCGACCAACGCCTCGTCGTGGGCGTCCGGTGCGGCGAGTGCCAGGTTGGCACGCAGTGTGCTGGCCAGGACGTGGGGTTCGTCGTCGACGATGGCGAAGAGGGCGCGGACATCGGTCAGGTCGAGGTCGGCGACCTCTGTGCCGTCGATCGCGTAGCTGCCGGTGCTCGGGTCGAGGTGGCGGGCGAGGACCGCGAGGGTCGTCGACTTGCCGCTGCCGTTGGGGCCGGTGATCGCGATCCGCGCGCCCGGCTCGATCGTCAGGTCGAGGGGGCCGAGGTCGGTGCGGCCGGGGAGCCAACCGGCGGTGAGGTCCCGCAGCTCGAGCCGTGGGGCGGTCGCGCTCCCTGAGGAGGTCGCGAAGCGACCGTCTCGAAGGGCGCCCTCCACCACCGCCGGCTCCTGGTCGAGCAGCTCGTCGAGTCGCTGCTGGCAGGCCCGGGCACGGGCCAGGGCCCGGGTGGCATCGGTGAGGACACCGAGGGCCTCGCCGGTCGCGACGGGGACGAGGACGAGCAGCGCCATGACGGGCGTGCTCGCGCCGGAGCTCGCGGCCAGGACGGCTGAGGCGAGAGCTCCGATGCCGGTGATGACGAGCACCGCTGCGGCGGAGAGGGACCGTCCGCGCGCTTGGCGGGTGACGGTGGCGTGCAGGGTGCCATGGGCGGTGCGCAGCCAGTCGGCGGCGGTGGCGGTGCCGCCGATGGAGCGCAGCTCGTCGGCGTGGTCGGCGCTCAGCTGCGCGACGCGGGCGACCTCGGCCCGGGCCTCGAGGACCTCGGTCTGGGCGTGTGCCTCGAGACGATCGGCGAGTGCCGCGACCCCCACGGTGGCGACGAGCATGCCAGCGATCACCGCGCCGATCCTCGGGTCGAGCAGCGCGGTGAGCGCCGCGGCGGTGATGCCGGCGAGGAGCGCACCGATCGCGGGGACCGTGACCCGCACGGACGCCTCGACGACATCGGTCAGGTCGTCGACGACGCCGGTCAGCAGGTCGGCGCGACCGCGCGAGCCGAGCCGGGCCGGGGTGAGGGGGACCAGCGCCGCATAGGTGCGGGTGCGACGCTCGGCGAGGTCGCCGAGCGCGACATCGTGGCTGCGCAGTCGCTCCCAGTAGCGAAAGACGGGACGTGCGAGACCAAAGGTGCGCACCGCGACGATCGTCGTGAGCAGCAGCATGATCTGCGGGCGCTGGTCGGCGCGGACGATCAGCCACCCGGACGTCGTCGTCAGGGCGATGCCCGAAGCAGTGGCGATCCCACCGAGGAGACCGGCCATGATCAGCCCACGGCTGAGTCCCAGAACCCGCATCTCCTTAAGGTCGTGCGCACCCGGCCGTATTTCCTTAAGGTCGTGCGCACCCGGCCGTATTTCCTTAAGGTCGTGCGCACTCATCGGGCCACCGCCGGCTGACCGAGGTGGATGTGGTGGTCGGCCCGGGCCACGAGGTCGGGC
>JAKDKQ010000046.1 GCA_030453295.1 Janibacter sp. | reverse complement strand
GTGAAGGGGTCGACGATCGAGAAGTTGATGATCAGCGTCTTCTCGACGCGGAAGGGGTCGATGTAGGCGGAGTCGATGTCCGGCACGAGCTTCATGTCGGACTCGTGGATGGCCTGGAAGCCACGGATCGAGGACCCGTCGAACATCTGGCCTTCGGTGAAGAAGTCCTCGTCGATCGACTCGGCCGGCACGTTGAAGTGCTGCATGACGCCGGGCAGGTCGCAGAAGCGAATGTCGACGAACTTGACGTCTTCGGCCTTGATGAACTCAAGAACCTCGTCAGGGGAGCTGAACAAACCATCCTCCTGGGGTGGGGCGGCGGGCCACTGTGACCTCCCGCTTCAACTGTTGGTGATCAATCTAGGCACGATCGGTTTCTCGACCATGACCCAGATGTTTCAGCCGTGTTACACGGGACCGACGTCCCATTTGGTGAGCATGATCCTACTCAGCGGGAGGCTCGGGCGGTGGGAGCGTCCGCCGCCCGGCGACGTAGGCTTCCCGGCGTGAGCAGCGCAGCCGGTCGTCCCGTCCCCACGTCGGACGAAGGGGGGACCCGCGCCCCCTTCGGTCGTCGCCTCCTCGCCCTCGTCATCGACTGGGCCTCGTGCCTGCTGATCGTCCACGGGCTCATCGGTGCCGTGGCCGAGCTCAGCCCCGCGGCCTTCTCCTTCGCCCCGCTCGGGCTGCTCTTCCTGCTCAACCTCGTCGGCGTCACCCTCGGGGGCGCCACCTTTGGTCACCGGATCATGGGCCTGCGCGTCGTGCCGGTGCACGGGGAGTGGGTCACTCCGCTGCGCGCCGCGATCCGCGCAGCACTGCTGTGCCTCTTCATCCCTGCGTTGATCGTCCTCGGTGATGACGGTCGCGGGTTGCACGACCGCCTTGCCGGGACGCAGATCACGCGATCCTGACCGCAGGGGACGCATCCCCCGGACGGAAGGCGTAGAGCGCGCGCAACCGCGCGTGCGTCAACGACCGGTAGGCCTGCGCCGCCGTGGCAGTGCGGCCGTCGGGCGCATGGGCCTCGAGCACTCCGTCGGCGACACGTCGCGCCGTGGCCTCTGTCGTCCACCCCTGCGCCACCCGCAGGTCGAGATGGGCGAGCAGGTTGCCCAGGTCCAGGGCCGGGTCGCCCGGCGCGAGCATGTCGACGTCGAGCATGCCGACCCGGTCGCCGTCGACGAGCAGCTGCTTGTCGTGCAGGTCGCGGTGTGTGAGTGCCGGCGTCGGTGGCGGCCCGACGGTCATGATGCGCGTGGCGGCCTGCGCGATGTCGCGCTCGATGGCGTTGGCCTCGCGAGGGGTGAGGGCGCGGTGGCGACGCGCCAGGTCCAACAGGTCAAGGGTCGCCTCGACCTCGACCTCCGCCGAAGGACGGTGGGTGGTGGCCCCGTCGAGTGCCGGCCCGGTGGCGCCGTGCAGAGTGGCGACCGCGCGACCGACACCTGCTGCCACGTCGTCCGTGAGATCACCGGTGAGCAGGTCGTGCAGGGGCGTGCCCGGCAGGGTGCTCAGGGCGATCGTGCCGGTCTGCTCGTCCCATGCGGTGACATCGGGTGCGGTGAGCCCGGGGACAGCGGCAGCGGCACGCATCCGTCGCACGAGGTCGGCGGCGCGGCGGGAGCGCACGACCTTGGTCCACACGGTCTGCTGGTCGCCGTCGGTCGCGCGCACGACGGCACGCCGCTCGGGCCGGTGGACGACGAGCTCTGCTCCGGCGGCAACGAGCGGAGCCAGTGCCGTGAGACGACGGTCGGCGCCACCGTGCTGCAGCACGAGGTGCCCACCGAGCCGCTCGACCTGGCCGGGGGCGACCCGTTGGGTGGCGGTCATGATCCGCTCGGCCTCGCCGGCGTCGGCGATCCACTGGCCGATGACACGGTGGCCGACCTCGTCCCGCAGGTCGAGGTGCAGTCGGTCGGCGCGCGGGTGGGCGCGCACGAGCGTCAGTCCCCGGTGGCCGACCTCGGACACGACCCGGCCGAAGGGGGTCATGCCGCCACCTGCTCGCTCGCGAGCGTGCCGGCGAGCGTCACCAGATCGTTTGTCACTCGCGGCCAGTCCGGCAGGCCGGAGCGGAAGGGCTCGCCTGCCCGGGAGAGCAGCGCCAGCGCGGTACGCGGCCCGAGGTCGTCGGTGTACCCGGCGGTCCACGTGGCCGCATGGCCGGTGGCGAGCGGGTCGCGCAGACGGTCCATCAGTCGCGTCGCACCGCCGGGTCCGCTCTCGGGCAGTGCGGTCGACGCAGCAGCCGCCAGCAGGCTCGCGATGTCGTCGAGAGGGTTGCCCAGACGCACCCGGTCGAGATCGATGATGCCGAGCGAGTGGCCGTCGGCGACGACCTGGTCGAGCGAGAAGTCGCCATGGATGACGGTGCCCGGCCCGGCGCGCAGGGCGCGCTGCGCGGTCTCGGCGACGTCGCGCACCTCCTGGGGCAACCCACCAAGGACCGGGGTGAGCCGGTCCACAGGGTCGGCCGTCACGCCGGCAGCGTCGACCTCGCGGACCGGTGCGCTCGCGTGCAGCCCTCCGAGGCAGGTGCCGAGGCGTCGGAGCGCGTCGGCGTCGACCCGCTCGTCGAGCACGCTGCCGGGCAGGTGCTCGAGGGCGATGAGTCCGTGGCGGTGAGAGCCGAGGACGCGGGGGAGTCGCACGGTTTCGACGGTGCCGAGGAGTCCGTGGGCAGCGAGGGCGGCGTGGTACTCCCTTCGGCCGTAGGCGCGCAGGATCACGTGCTGGCCCGTGCTCGCGAGCGGGAGCCGACCCACCCAGCGACGAGCAGGCTTGTGCGCCAGCGTGACTGGCATCGCGTCGTCAGGAACCTCGTGGTCCAGGCGGGCGAGCCAGGGGCCCAGCCGCTGGCTGCGGACGAGGCGCTGCAGCGCGATGAGTCGGCGGTCGGCCATCGCGTCGACGACGAGCATCCCCCGGGCGGGGTCGTCGAGGAGCACGTCCTCGGTCGCGACGTGCAGGAGGGCCTTGGCGCGCTTGTCAGGTGCGGCAGCACCCCACGCGTGGGCGATCGCCGCGCGGCCACCGACATCGACCAGGGCGATGGCGCTCGTGCCGGGCTTGTAGCGCAGGTAGCTGCGTGTCACCGGCTGGCCGAGCCGCTCGGTCAACTCGGTGTCATCGAGCAGGGCAGGCAATCCGGGCAGTCCGGTGTCGTGCGCGGCGAGCAGCCCGTGGGCCTCAGCTGAGCGCATGCTCTGCACCGCCCTTCGTCACCGAGCTGCTGACCCGCAGCTCCTCGGGGTCGTGCGATCCGGCGAGGACACCGGCGAGCTCGTCCTCGTGTCGGGCGAGCACCTCGTCCGGTGGACCTGAGTCGACGATGCGTCCGCCGTCGACCCACACGAGGCGGTCCGCGGCGCGGGCGGACTCGAGGTCGTGGGTGATGATGATCGTCGTCCGGCCGCGGGTGAGTCGGTCGAGCGCTGCGGTGACCTCGACCTCGGTCTCGTCGTCGAGCCCGGTCGTGGCCTCGTCGAGGATGATGACCGGCGCGTCCCGGACCACGGCGCGGGCGATGGCGATCCGCTGCCGCTGGCCACCGGAGAGGGTGGTGCCCCGCTCCGACACGACCGTCTCGTAGCCCTGGGGCAGGGCGGTGATGAACTCGTGCGCACCGGCGACGCGAGCGGCGTCCTCGACCTGCTGGTCGCTCACCGGACCGGCACCTTCACTGGCGCCCATCGCGATGTTGTCGCGGATGCTCGTCGCAAAGAGCAGGCTCTCCTGGAGAACCACCGCGACCTGGCTGCGCACGTCGTGGACGGTGAGGTCCTGCACGTCCCAACCATCGAGCCGCACCGATCCGGAGTCCGGGTCGTGCATGCGCATCAGCAGCCCGGCGAGCGAGGACTTGCCGGCGCCCGAGGGCCCGGCGACGGCGACCCGCTGCCCGGGCGTGATGCGCAGGTCGACCCCGCGCAGCACCGGGTGTCCGGGGACATAGGAAAACCACACGTCGGACAGCTCGACGTGGCCGGTGACGCGACGGCCGGATCGGGCCCACGAGGCGTCCCGCACGGTCGGCTCGGTCTCGAGGAGGTCGACGACGCGCTCGGCGGACGCGGCGGCCTGGGCGATGCGTCCGGTGTACTTCGCCAGGTCGCGCATGGGCTTGAAGGCCGCCTTGAGGTAGGTGACGAAGACGACGAGCTCGCCGGGGGTCAGCGCGCCGGCCAGCACGCGCTGGGCGCCGACGAAGAGGACGATTGCCGTCGCGAGGCCGACCAACACGTCGGTGGAGCGCTCGAGCCCGGCGGACAGCTTTTTGGCCTGGACGCCGTCCTTGAGGGTCTTGACGTTGTCGGAGGCGAACCGGGACTGCATCTCCTTTTCGAGCGTGTAGGCCTGGACGACCTTCATCGACCCGAGGGTCTCGGTCGCGAGGGTGGCCAGCTGCCCCTCCGCCTTGCGCTGCTTGCGCGAGACGGTGTGGATCTTGCTGGTCGCCGAGCGTCCCGTGAGGAGGAAGACGGGGAAGACGACGAGCATGCACAGCGCGAGCTGCCAGTCGAGGACCAAGACGACGACGAGCATCACCGCGAGCGTCAGCAGGTTGCCCAGCAGCGGCAGGGCGGCGGTGACCGCGACCTCCTTGAGCCGGCCGACGTCACTCGTGATGCGCTGGACGAGGTCGCCGGTGCGTGCCTTGTCGTGGAAGGTCATCGAGAGGCGCTGCAGGTGGGCGAAGGCGTCAGCACGCACCGAGGTGAGCAAGCGGTTGCCCGCGAGCGCGAAGCAGACCGTCATCGCGTAGCTCGCGGCGGCGCGCACGAGGACGACGATGAGCAGGCCCAGGCAGGCCAGGACCAGCACCTGCTGGAGGTCGGCCGGCTGCTCCTGGTTGATGTCCGCCCCGAGGTGGCCGACGACGCCGTCGATGACGAACTTCATCGGCCAGGGCTCGAGGAGTCGCATGATGACCTCGAGGGCCATCGCGGCGCCGCCCCCGGCGATGAGCGTGCGCTGGTTGCGCAGGTGCGGTCGCACGTGCGGGAGCAGTCGCTTCAGCCCCGGGATCGCCTCGCGGAGGTCCTTGGGCTTCTTCTTCTTGCGCAGTGCGGCCTCGCTCATGCGATCCGGCCGAGCAGGTCGTCGGCGAGGCTCCGCGCCGGGGTGGGCGCGGTGGAGAGGATCCGCGATACGACGAGGCTCCAGTCGTGGCGCGACTCGGCGGCGCGACGGCCCAGCTGCCCGAGCTCGGCCCGCTGGTGGGGGGCACTGCGCAGCCCGGCCAGGGCGGCGGCCAGCTCGGTGGCGTCACCGGGCGTGACGAGCACCCCCAGGGCACCGCCGTCCAGGATCTCGGCGCACGGGCCGATGTCGCTCGCCACGACGGGCAGTCCCGCGGCGAGGTACTCGTAGATCTTCAGCGGGGAGAAGTAGAAGTCCGGGAGCTGGGGGTAGGGCGCGACCGCGATGTCCATCGCCGCGAGCTCCGCGGGCATCTCCTGCGGCGCGACCGCCCCGACGAAGTCGACCCGGTGGGCGATGCCGAGCTCGTCGGCCTGCGCGGCGAGGGCTTCGTGCTGCGGTCCATGGCCGACGAGCCGCAGGCGGGTGCTCTCGTCGATGCGCGCCAGCCGCGCGAAGGCCTCGAGCAGCACCTCGAGGCCGTGCCACGGCTTGAGCGTGCCGACGAACCCGATGACGAAGGGGGAGCCGGCCCCCTTCGTCGCGGGGCGGATGAAGCGGGTGTCCACGCCATTGGGGATCACGTGGACCTCATGGTTGTGGGTACGGGCGCTCACCCAGCGGGCCACGGGGGCCGAGACGGTGATGACCGAGCCGGCGGCGTCGAAGGCGCGGGTGGCGACGGCCTCGGCCCCGGCGCGGTCGGCGAGGACCCGGTGC
The DNA here is from genome assembly GCA_030453295.1 of Janibacter sp. GTDB lineage: Bacteria > Actinomycetota > Actinomycetes > Actinomycetales > Dermatophilaceae > Janibacter. The sequence goes on along the minus strand of JAKDKQ010000046.1, from coordinate 5,579 downwards.
TCCGCCTGCTCGTCGATGAGCGGGGCGTTGACCTCGAGCACGCTGGTGACCGCATGGTCCTGCGCCCACGTCATCGCGGCGTCGGACCACAGGGAGTATCGCTCGTAGACCAGGTCCAACGGGGCATCGTGGTGCAGCCGGGCGAGGACGTCGGCGGCTGCGCGAGCGGACTGCTGGGCGGACTGCTCACGCACGACGCCTGGGGCGCCCTCGATCGTGGGCAGCTCGTGGACGACGACACCGTCGAGGTCACGCGGCAGGTCTGCGCCGATGCGGGCTGCGACGAGGTGGACCTCGGCGCCGCGCCGGCGCAGCTCGCGCACCACGGCCTGGACGTGCACGGAGGCACCCTTGCTCCCGAAGACCGGGATGCCCGGGTCGGTGCAGACGTAGGCGATGCGGTTCATGCCACCTCACGCTCCTCGGTCGCGACCGGACGAGCCTGTGAGGCGATCCCCTCGCGGAAGATCCCCTGGAGGCTGATCGCGTGGTCACGGAAGTCGAAGTCCGCCTCGAGGAGGGCGCGAGCAGCACGGGCGCGCTCGGCGGCCGTCTGTGGCTCGTCGAGGGTGCGGGCCAGCGCCGCGGCGAGGGCCGGTGGGTCGGACTCGGGCACGAGCAGCCCGGTCTCCTCGTGGCGGACGATCTCGGGGATGCCGGTCACCGGGGTCGAGACCGACGGCGTGCCGAGCGCGAGCGCCTCCAGCAGGACCGTCGGCAGACCGTCCCGGTTGCCGTCGGCGCCGATGATGCAGGGCGCAGCGAAGACGTCGGCGGCGGCGATGATCTGGCGCACCCGCGACTGCGGGAGCGCCCCGTGCATCATGACGACGTCGCCGAGACCCAGCTGCTCGACCTGATCGCGCAGTGCCGCCTCGAGGGGGCCGGTACCGACGAGGTCGACCTGCACGTCGCGGCCGTCGTCGACGAGCGACTGCACGGCGGTGAGCAGGTCGGCGAAGCCCTTCTTCTCCACCAGCCGGCCGACGGCGGCGACGCGTGCGGGATGGCGCGTCACTCCCTTCGTCGCGAAGGGGAAGGCCTCCAGGTCGACGCTGTTGTAGAGCCGGACCACGTGGTCGGCGTCGGCGCCGAACTCGCGCTGCAGGTGCCGCAGGTTGTACTCGCTGACGGTGACCGTCGTGTGCGCCTCCCGCAGGGTCTTCGCGAGCGTGGCAGGCACGACGTCCTCGTGGAAGATGTCCTTGGCGTGCGCTGTGAAGGAGTAGGTGATCCCGGCCAACCGGGCGGCCAGGCGGGCGACCTCGGCGGCGATCGATCCGAAGTGCGCGTGCAGGTGCTCCAGGCCGGAGCGGCGGATCGCGCCGGCGAGCTCGACGGCGGCCAGCGCCTCGTCCTCGGGCGCCGCGAGCAGCTCGTCGAGGTGCTCGTGGATCGTCGGCACCTCCGTGGCGGCGGCGCGCAGCGCACTCCAGAAGCTGCTCGCCTTGTGCTCGCGGGAGAGGTAGGTGACGGGGGCCTGGACGCGGGCAAGGGCCTCGTGGAAACGGCCGTCGATCGGCAGGCGCAGCGAGAAGATCTCGACGTGGGTGCCGGCGGCCTCCTGCTGGAGGATCTCGTGGACGATGAAGGTCTCGGAGAAGCGGGGGTACATCTTCAGGACGTACCCGACGCGGGGGGTCGTGGTGGTCATCAGCTGGCCAGCTCCTGGATGTCGTCAGCGAGGGCCGGTCGGCGGAGGAGACCGGCGAGGATGGTGGGGACGCGGCGCAGCCCGTCGAGGGCGATGACGCCGCGGCGGTGCGGTCGGGGGGTCGTCACGGCGGTGGCGAGCCAGTCGCCCAGGGCGGTCGAGGTGACGAGCTCGGGGTGCGTCGAGTCGATGAGCCCGAGCGCGACGAGCCGCTCCGCGCGCACGAGCTGCTCCTCCCGAGGCCGCACCCTCGGCACGATGAGCGCCGGGACGTCCTCGGTGAGCACCTCGCACACCGTGTTGTAGCCGCCCATGGAGACGACGGCTTCGGCGCCACCGATGAGCTCGATCGTGTTGGTGACGAACCCGCGGATCACCAGGTCGCTGCGCTCGGCGGCGATCTCCTGCAGACGGAAGCGCAGCGAGGGCTGCATGTACGGACCGGTGACGATCACGCCGGTGTGGCCGTCGGGGTAGGTGGCGCGGGCGAAGGCGAGCGCCGTGTCGTAGCCGTCCTGTCCGCCGCCGACCATGCACAGCACGTAGGGGCGGGGGACCGGACCGCGGCGCGGCGCGTCACGCGGGGGGACCAGGCCCTCGGAGCGACCCTCGGCGAGATAGCCGGTGTAGCGGATGCGGTCGGCGACGACGTCCGGCAGGTCGTAGTCGGCGGCGACGTCCACGACGGACCGGTCGCCGTAGACCCACACCTCGTCGTAGTGCTCCGTGATCGCCTCGGTCGTGCCGGCCGAGCGCCACTCACGGATCGCGGTCAGCGGGTCGTCGAGGATGTCGCGCAGCCCGAGGATGACGCGGGGGCGGCGCCCGGTGGTGTGGCCGGTGATGTCCCTCAGGGCCTCGAGGCCCTGCTCGAGCTCACCGTCGAGGCCGCGGGCGACCTTGTCGACGACCACCGCGTCGGGACGGAAGGCGCGCAGCGCCGTCGTGATGACGTCAGAGCGCAGGGCGAGCAGCGAGCCGAGGTCCATGGCGAAGGTCGCGGCGGTGTACCCACCGGCGCTGTCCTTGGCCACGGTCGGCACCGTGATGACCTCGGTGTTGGGCGGCAGGGGGAGCGAGGTCGCCTGGGGCGCCCCGGTGAGGATGAGCACGTCCGTCCGCGGCTCCGCGGCGACCATGGCACCGGCAAGCGCGATGTTGCGCCGGATGTGCCCGAGTCCCTGGGTGTCGTGGGAGTAGAAGGCGATGCGGCGTCGCGATGTCGTGTTCACCCGATAAGACTGGATGCTGCCCATGAGGCGGATGTGAAGCCCACATGAGGAAGTCCTCATGTCGGCCTCACCCGGCGCAGGGACGGGCGAGATGGATGGGGCTCAGCCGCGGAAGAAGCTCTCCGCCACGCGGGTCAGGTCGTGCAGGTCGCTCGTGCCGGCCAGCTCGCGGGCCGAGTGCATCGACAGGATCGGGATGCCGACGTCGACGGTGCGGATGCCCAGCCGGGTCGCGGTGATCGGCCCGATCGTCGAGCCGCACGGCACCGTGTTGTTGGAGACGAACTCCTGGCTGGTCACGCCCGCCGCCTGGCACCAGCCGTGCCACGCGGCAGCCCCGACCCCGTCGGTCGAGTAGCGCTGGTTGGCGTTGATCTTCAGGATCGGCCCGGAGCCGAGCACCGGGCGGACCTGCGGATCGTGCTTGCCCGGGTAGTTGGGGTGGACGGAGTGGCCGACATCGCTCGAGACGCACCACGAGGACGCCAGCGCGCGCATCCGATCGCCCCGGTCGGCGCCGAGGGCCAGTCCGATGCGCTCGAGCACGTCCTCGAGGAAGGGGCCGGCCGCACCCGAGCGGGTCGCCGACCCGATCTCCTCGTGGTCGAAGATGGCGAGCACCGGGATGTGGTCGGCCTCCAGGTCGCTGCTGAGGGCCGCCATGGCGACGGTGCCGGCGTGGACGGATGCGAGGTCGTCGAGACGGCCCGCGGCGAGGAAGGCGTCCTCACGACCGAAGACCGCACCTCGGGCGGAGTCGGCGGTGACGAGGTCGTAGCCGCGGATGCGGGCGGCGTCGACCGTGGCCGAGCCGGCGAGCTCGGCCAGCAGGTCGGCCGACTCGGGAGCGCCGAGCCCCCACACCGGCTGGGTGTGCGCCTGCTTGTCGAGGGCGAAGCGCTCGTTGGCCTCGCGGTCGAGGTGGATCGCCAGCTGCGGCAGCCGCAGCAGCGGGCCGGTGTCGGCGAGGACCTCGGTGCCGTCGTCGAGGACCAGCCGACCGGCCAGACGCAGCTCGCGGTCGAGCCAGGAGTTCAGCAGCGGGCCGCCGTAGATCTCGACGCCGGCCTGCAGCCAGCCCAGGCGCCCGGTCGTCGGCTGCGGTTTGAGCTTGAAACCGGGGGAGTCGGTGTGGGCGCCGAAGACCCGCACCGGCGTGGTCGTGGTCGCCGCGCTCGGGACGACCCACGCGATGAGAGCGCCGTCACGCACCACGAGGTAGCGGCCCGGCTCGTGCGGCCAGGACTGCGTCTCGTCGAGGGCGGCGAACCCGGCGTCCTGCAGGCGGCGAGCCACCTCGGTCGCGGCGTGGTAGCTCGAGGGGGAGGCGTCGACGAAGTCGGCGAGGTCCTCGGCGTGGGCGATCGGTGCAGCAGGCAGGGCGGCTCTCCTCGACGAGACGTGGGGTGGAGCGGGTGCGCTCAGCGGCCCCGCTGGGCGGCGCGACTGGAGCGGGCCCGGTTGGGGTCGACCCCGGCGGGGACGCCCTGGCGCAGACCGGGGAGGGACTTCAGCCGCTTGTTGACGACGGACATCTCCTCCTTGGACAGCTCCGGCTTGAGCTTGGTCAGCGTCATCCGGATCTTGCGCGGAGCCAGCTCGCCCTCGCCGGAGCCGACGAGGTAGGTGTGCACCGGCACGCCGGGCGCGACTCGGTTGACCTTTTTGGTCTCCTTGGCGAAGAGCTTGTCGACGCGGTGCTTGGGACCCTCGCCGAGCAGCACGACGCCGGGGCGACCCAGCGCGCGGAAGACGACGGCCGCGGTGTTGATCTCGCTCGGCTTGGTCGCGTCGGCGGCCACCGGCTCCTGGTCGTAGTACCAGCCGCGACGCAGCGCCGACAGGCCGCCGATGGAGGCGCCGCGCTGGCCCTCCATCTGCTTGAAGGCAGCCCGCTCACCACGGCGGGAGAGCACGATCATCGCGGCGAGCGCGGCGAAGGGGATCGAGATGAGCAGCGAGGCGATGACGTGGCCCATGAGCAGGCCGATGACCGTGCCGACGAGCAGCACCACCACGAAGGCGAGCAGCATCCACAGGGTCACCTGCGGGTCGATCGCCTTGATCGTCTTGTAGACGCTGGCGATCCGCTTGAACGGATTTTCGCGCTTGGGCTTGACGGGCTTGTCGCTCTTGCTGGCCATGAGGTGTGAGTCTAGTTCCTTGTGCGTCGGTGGAGCGTCAGCCGTCGGTGCCGGTGGCCGGCTGGTCGAGCAGCGCCTGGGCGTGGGCCTTGGCGACCAGGGAGGAGGCCTCCTGGCGGGCGGGCTCGTCGATGGCTGCCTCGAGGTGCGAGAGGTGCTCGGGGATCGGGCGACCCCACTTGCGCATGGCGGTCGCGTACAGACGACCGGCGCGGTAGCTGGAGCGTACGAGCGGGCCGGACATGACGCCCTTGAAGCCGATGTCCTCGGCGAGGTCGCTCCAGTGGACGAACTCCTCCGGCTTGACCCACCGGTCGATCGGGTGGTGCAGCTTGGAGGGGCGCAGGTACTGGGTGATCGTGAGGATGTCGCAGCCGGCCTCGTGGAGGTCGCGGATGGCCTCCTCGATCTCGTGGTCCTCCTCGCCCATCCCGAGGATGAGGTTGGACTTGGTGACCAGCTCGGCCTCGCGGGCCATCGACAGGACCTTGAGGGACTTCTCGTAGGTGAAGGCGGGACGGATCTTGCGGAAGATCCGCGGGACCGTCT
>JAKDKQ010000338.1 GCA_030453295.1 Janibacter sp. | reverse complement strand
CGTCGCTGGTGTGACCGAGCACGGCGACGACTTCGTCCTGTCCATCGACGAGACGGAGCCCGGCGAGGGCATCGACCGGGACAAGGTCGCGCCGCTGACCTCCCCGCAGGACGCTCCAGGGGCTGACACGCAGGCCTGATCCGGCCTGTCCCGTGTCCGGGGCCTGAACACCGATGTGGGTGTTCAGGCCCCGACGCCTATCCTTGGGTGCATGCACATCGGAGTCTTTGGAGCCACCGGCCAGGTCGGAAATGTCATGCGAGCGCTGCTCGAGGAGCGAAACTTCCCCGTCACCTCGATCCGCTACTTCGCATCGGCACGGTCCGCCGGGTCGACCCTGCCGTGGAAGGACCAGGAGGTGACGGTCGAGGACACCGCGACCGCTGACTTCTCCGGTCTGGACATCGCGCTGTTCTCCAACGGGGGAACCACCAGCAAGGAGTGGGCGCCCAAGGTCGCCGCTGCGGGCGCCACCGTCGTCGACAACTCGAGCGCCTGGCGCAAGGACCCACAGGTCCCGCTCGTCGTCTCCGAGGTCAACCCGGACGACACGGCTGACCTGCCCAAGGGCATCATCGCCAACCCCAACTGCACGACCATGGCCGCCATGCCGGTGCTCAAGCCGCTGCACGACGAGGCGGGCCTGGTCGCCCTTCGGATCGCGACCTACCAGGCCGTCTCCGGCTCTGGTGGCGCCGGTCTGACCGAGCTCGACAGCCAGCTGCGCGCCGGCTATGCCTCGGGCGACCCCAAGGACCTCGCCCTCGACGGGTCCGCGCTGACCCTGCCGGCACCCCAGGTCTACGAGGTGCCGGTCGGCTTCAACGTCGTCCCGGTCGCCGGGTCCGTCCAGGACGACGGCACCCTCGAGACCGACGAGGAGCAAAAGCTGCGCAACGAGTCGCGCAAGATCCTGCACCTGCCCGACCTGCGGGTCTCCGGCACCTGCGTGCGCGTGCCGGTCTTCACCGGTCACGCGCTGGCGATCCACGCCGAGTTCGACCGTGCGATCACCCCGGAGCGGGCCAAGGAGATCCTCGAGGCCGCGGACGGCGTCGTCGTCACCGACGTGCCCAACCCGCTCGAGGCCGCGGGCAAGGACGACGTCTTCGTCGGTCGCATCCGCGCCGACCAGTCCGTCGTCGACGGCAAGGGCCTGACGCTCTTCGTCGTCGGTGACAACCTGCGCAAGGGCGCGGCGCTCAACGCCGTGCAGATCGCCGAGGCGATCGCGGCCCGTCAGGGCTGAGCAGCACCCACCCACGTCGAAGGGGGTCGCCCACGGTGAGGGGGCGCTACCCCCTTCGCTGCGTGGCTGAACTGCCAGACGAGTGTTGCATATGTGCAACGCTCGTCTACACTGAATTTCATGAACCTTGCGGAGCGCATTGCGACCCTGCGCCGAGCCAACGAGCTGAGCGCTCGTCAGCTCGCAGCGCTGGTGGACGTCGCTCCCACAACAGTCACCCGGATCGAGGCCGGTCAGGTCAGTCCGTCCTTCGACTTGGCGCAGGAGATCCTGGCTGTCCTTGGAGAGCCGATCGGCTTCATCGGCGCGGCTGACGTGGACGCGCTGGCAGCTGCGCGGTGGGCGTTTGACCCGGAGCTGGCCGTCGCCGAGTCGCGGGGCGTCGACCTGTGGCGGCAGCGGTGGTCGCGGATCGGCCTGCTTGATGCTGCCGGGCGAGTCGTGCCGGGACGAGAGGCGGACCTGCTCTTTCGTGCTGGACGAGTCGCTCGACTCACGCGTCGCCCCGGTTCTGTCGACTTTGCGGCGGGCCCGAGTGCAGTCGACATCGCCGGTGCGCTCAAGGTGTCGGGGGTCGATTACGCACTGACGGGTGATGCTGGTGCAAACCTCTACCGCTCCAGCGCAGGAGAGACGTGGCCCGTGCTCTACGTGGAGGACGTCGCCCGGGCGGCCAGCGCGGCAGGGCTCGTCCGCAAGGGGCCCGGCACCTTCGGGCTGCGAGTCACGCTGATCCCCTTCGACGGGATCAGTGAGCTCGGCCGGACACGCATCGACGGCATCACCGTGGCGTCTCGTGACCAGGTCATCATCGACGCCTACGGCGGCATCGACCGGATGGCTGAGCAAGCCGACATCCTGCTGGGACGACGGTTGGCATGACCACGGCCAAGGCGCCCCGCGGCGAGATCGAGTGGAGTCGACGCGCGATCCTCAATGTGGTCAACGTCCTTGCCGTGCACGCCGAGTCGTTGACGCTCGTCGGTGCGCATGCGGTCCTGCTGCGGACGATGGACCTTGATGTGCCGCGGATGCCGACGGGTGATGGCGATCTGGGGGTGACTCCCGGTCTGGTCGGCGACCTTCCCAGCATCGAGGCGTTGCTGACCGACGCCGGGTATGAGCATCGAACGACGGCGCGTCCTGGTCTGTGGGGACGGGAGCCCTATGAGGAGTTCGACGGCAGCCAGTCCTTCCGCGAAAAGATCGATCTGCTCGCTCCGCACGGTCTCTCCGGCACGACCAGTCGCACCAGGCGTGGCGTTCCGGTCCTGCAACCAGCGCACGGCAAGCTGGCGGTCGGCAATGTTCTCGGTCTAGAGCTCTGCGCATTCAACCGATCCACCATGACGATCGCCGACCTTGCGGACCCGGGGCTCTCGGCTGAGATCCACGTGGCAGACATCCCGGCGCTCATTCTGGCCAAGGGGTCGAAGATCGGCGAGCGGCTCAGCGAGCCCGGCAAGGGTGCGGTTCGCGACAAGGACCTCGGTGACCTGTGGCGGCTGATGGCGTCAGCAGATCCTGGTG
>JAKDKQ010000045.1 GCA_030453295.1 Janibacter sp. | reverse complement strand
CCCATGTTGAACTCCTCCTGCAGCTCCTGCAGGAGGGCCATGATCTGGGCCTGGACCGTCACGTCGAGCGCCGTGGTCGGCTCGTCGGCGATGAGGACCTTGGGGTCCAGCGCGATCGCCATGGCGATCATGATGCGCTGGCGCATCCCCCCCGAGAACTGGTGGGGATATGCCTTGACCCGGTCCTTGGCCGCGGGGATGTTGACCCGCTCCATCAGCCGGACCGCATTGGCCAGGGCGTCGGACTTGTTGACCCCACGGTGCACGCGGAACATCTCCGCGATCTGCCACCCGACGGGGAAGACGGGGTTGAGCGAGCTCAACGCGTCCTGGAAGATCATCGAGATCTCCGGGCCACGCGTGCCCCGCCGCTGCTCCTCCGGCATGGTCAGCAGGTCCGTGCCCTTGTAGAGGATGCGACCCCCGGGGATCACGGCCGGAGGCATGTCGAGGATGCCCATGATCGCCTGCGCGGTCACGGACTTGCCCGACCCCGACTCCCCCAGGATCGCCAGGGTCTCGCCCTCGTCGAGGCTGAAGTTCACGCCGTTGATGGCCTTGGCCACACCCTCGTTGGTGTGGAACTCGACGTACAGGTCGTCGACCTCGAGCAGGCGCTCACCGGTCTCAGGTGTCATCTGTGTGCTCATGTGCTCACTCACCTTGCTCTCAGCGACTCTTGGGGTCGAAGGCGTCACGCACGGCGTCGCCGAGCATGATGAAGGCCAGGACCGCGATGCTGAGGAAGAGGGCCGGGAAGAAGAGGATGTGTGGCGACGCCCGCAGGGGGGTCAGCCCGTCGTTGATCATGACACCCCAGGAGACCGTCGGCGGACGCAGGCCGATGCCCAGGAAGGACAGGGTGGCCTCCGCCGCGATGTACGCGCCGAGGTTGATCGTCGTGACGACGATCGCCGGGGCCATCGCGTTGGGCAGCACGTGCCGGCGGATGATCCGCATCGGTGACGCCCCGAGTGCGCGCGCTGCCTGGACGTAGTCGTTGGGCTTGACCTGGATGACCGACGACCGCATGAGGCGCATCAGGCTCGGCCAGCCGAAGAGGACGAAGACCAGCACGACCTGGATGATGACGCCGAAGTCGCTCTGGATGTTGACGCCCCAGATCTCGTCGACACCGCGCATCGAGGACAGGAAGATGATGCCCGAGAGCAGCAGCGGGATGGCGAAGAAGATGTCGCCGATGCGGCTGATCAGGGTGTCGGTCAGGCCGCCGATGTACCCGGCGATCAGCCCGAGTAAGGACCCGAGCAGCAGCACGCCGGAGGTGGCCAGCACACCCACGAGGATCGAGGCGCGCGCACCGTAGATCGTGCGGGTGTAGATGTCCGCGCCCTGGATGTCGGTACCGAACCAGTGCTCGCCGCTGGGCGTCTCGCGCGACTTGCTGAGGTCGTTGAACCCCAGGTCGTAGGTCGTGAAGAGCGAGGGCCAGATGGCCATCAGCACGAAGAGGAAGATCAGGACACTCGAGATCCAGAAGAAGGGGTTACGCCGCAGCGAGCGGAAGGCGTCCGCGCTCAGCGAGCGCGACGTCCCCTCGGCGACGTCCGCGATGGCCGCGGAGCGCGTGGTCGGGGCGTCGACCTCGTCCTGGCCGGGTCCGTCGGCGGCAGAGTCCTGGGCCGTGGTCTTGTCAGTCATTGCTGATCCTCGGGTCGAGCGCGCCGTAGAGGAGGTCGACCAGCAGGTTCATCATGAGGTACACGATGACCAGCGCCGTGACCGCCCCGACGACCGCGATGCCGTCGCGGTTGCCGATGCCGGTGAAGATGTACCCGCCCACGCCGTTGACGGCGAAGATGCCCTCGGTGACGATGGCGCCGCCGAGCAGGGCACCGAAGTCGTAGCCCATGAAGGTGACGACCGGGATCATCGAGTTGCGCAGGGTGTGCACGCCGACGATCCGCCGGGGGCTCAGGCCCTTGGCCTTGGCCGTGCGCACGTAGTCGGACTTGATGTTCTCGGCGATGTTGCTGCGCATGAGGCGGGCGATGTAGGCCAGCGAGGTCGAGCCGAGCACCATGGCAGGGAGGATCAGGGCGAAGAGGCTGGGGTCCTTGCCGGACGCGAGGGCCGGGAAGATCTCCCACTTCAGCCCGAGGAAGAACTGGGCCGCGAAGCCGGTGACGAAGATCGGCACGGAGATGACGAAGAGGGTGCTCACGAGCACGAGGTTGTCGATGAACCCGCCCTTGCGCAGACCGGCAAGGACACCCGCGAGGATGCCGATGACGCCCTCGAAGGCGAGTGCCATGACGGCCAGCTTGGCGGTGACCTGGAAACGCTCGGCCAGCTCCTCGGAGACGGAGTTGCCGTACTGGTTCTCACCGAGGTCGCCCGACAGCACGTTGGCCGCGTAGTAGCCGTACTGCACCGGCAGGGGGTCGTTCAGGTGGTACTTCTCGTTGAACGCCGCCACGAACGCGGGCGGGCAGGGACGCTCACCACACATGCCGACGGTGCGGTCACCGGGCATCGCGAAGACCATCGCGTAGATCAGGAACGTGGAGAAGACGACCACCGGGATCATCTGGAGCAATCGTCGAACGATGTACTTGCCCACGTGCACACCTCCTCAAGGAAGTTCGGACGCACCTCATCCGGGGTGCCGGGAGAGGGTAACTCAGGTCGGTGTGACCACAGTCGCAGGTGAACGACGGCGTGCACACCTCCGGCCGGCCATCACTTTGTGGATGGCCGGCCGGTGCAGTGCGAAGTCAGCCCTGGGGCAGGGTCACTCCTTGACGCTCATGGCAGCCAGGTCGGGGCTGCCGAAGGGGGTGGCCTGGACGTCGGTGACGTTCTCCGACCAACCGATGATCGTCTTGCCGTACCACGTCGGGATGGTGGTGAACTCCTCGGCGATCAGACCCTCGGCCTCCTGGTAGAGCTTGTTGGCCTCCTCCGGCGTCTCGGCGGCGCCAGCCTTGGTCATGGTCTCCTGGAAGTCCTTGTTGTTGTAGCCGTAGTAGTTCGAGGACGCCGTGGCACCGTAGATCGGGGCCAGGTAGTTCTCGATCGACGGGTAGTCCATGACCCAGCCCATGCGGAACAGGCCCTTGAGCTCGTCGTTGCCCAGCTTGGTCAGCATGGTCTTGAAGTCGACCGTCGGGGTGGCGACGCAGTCGATGCCGATGGCCTTGTTGATCGAGTTGCAGACTGCCTCGGTCCACTCCTTGTGGCCGCCGTCACCGTTGTAGGTCAGCGTGAGCTTGCCGTCGTAGCCGCCGCCCTCCTCGAGGAGCTGCTTGGCCTTCTCCGGGTTGTACTCGCAGTACTCGCCGCAGGTGCCCTCCTTGTAGCCGTCGACGACCGGGGAGACCCAGCCGGTGGCGGGGGTGAAGGCGTCGTTGAAGATCTGCTTGACGATCGTCGGCCGGTCGATGGCCATCGAGATCGCCTGGCGGACCTTGATGTCCTCAAGCTTCGGGTCGACGTGGTAGTTCAGACCGATGAACTGGAGGGTGGAGTTGGCCTTCTCGAGGTAACGCCCCTCGCCCAGGTCCGTCTTGAACTTGTTGTCGATGAGCGCCTGGGCGGGGATGGCCCGCACGACGTCGACCTCACCAGCGAGCAGCGCGGTGTACTCCGCGTCGGCGTCCTGGAAGATCTTGAAGGTGATGTTGTCGGCGTTGCCACCGAAGTCACCCGCGTAGTCCTCGAACTTGCTCAGCTTGATCGCGGAGTTTTCCTCCCACGACTCGAACTTGTACGGACCAGCAGCGACCGGCTCCTTGCCGAAGGCCTCCGGGTCGTCGAAGAAGGAGTCGGGCTGCGGCGCGAAGGCGGTGTAGCCCAGACGCAGCGGCAGGTTGGAGACCTTCTCGCTCGTCTTGATGGTGAAGGTGTGGTCGTCGACGACCTTGAGGCCGGACAGCTCCTTCTCCTTGGCGTTGCCGTCGCCCTCGCAGGGCTTCTCCTCGTCCTCACCGGTGCACTGGAGGTCGGCGTAGCCCTCGAAGGGCTCGTAGAAGTAGCCACCCTGCTGGCCGTTGGGGCCGTAGGCGGTGTAGTTCCAGGCGTCGACGAAGTTCTTGGCCAGCACCTCGGTGCCGTCGTGGAACTTGTAGCCCTGCTTGATCTTGACGGTGAAGGTCTGGTTGTCCTCCGTCTCGATCGACTCGGCGATGTCGTTCTCGGGCTCCGCCGTCTCGGGGTTGTAGTGGATCAGCTTGGCGGTCAGGACGTCGAGGACGTCGCCACCACAGGTCTCAGCGGTGTTACCCGCGACCAGCGGGTTTTCGGGGTTGCAGCCACCGGAGATGATCTCTCCTCCGGCGCCTCCGCCCGAGGTGCTGTCGTCGTCACTGCTGCCACCGCACGCGGTCGCGAGAAGCGCGACCGCGGAGATGCTGGCGATTGCCATCGCGCGAGACTTCACTCGCATGGATGTCCTCCTACGTCATGCCGCCGGGAAAGGCGGGTCGATCGGCTTTCCCGACGGTCCGGGTCCACCCCTGGTCGCAGCGCGATCCGCGGCTGCACGAGTCATCAAAAGCCACCCCGGCCCCCGAGACCATGATCCCGTGTGCTGTGAGACACAACTGTGACTCTTCGGTGATCACCTCGGCACCCCTCGCACGAGATGCAGGGTTATCCCTCGACCACCTGTGCGAGGGTGATCGGCCGACGGTCAGGCCCCGCGAGCGGGAGCCGCCAGTTGGGGTACTCCTCGTCCGTACCGGGCTGGTTGATCGCCCGGACGTCACCGACGAGGTCGGTGAGGGCAATGCCCCGCAGGCGCGAAGGGGTGAGGTCCAGCCAGCCGTGCAGGGCCGCCACCACCTCGCTCACCGGGGCATCGACGTCGGGCAGAAGCCCCCGTCCCACGAGGGCCTCGCGCACGGCACGCGTGCTGCGCTCCTCCGACGCGCGCTCCTCGTCGGCCGGCCGGGTCAGCAACCCCAGTCGCTCACGCAGGGCGACGTGCTCCAGCGCCAGGTATCCGGCGCTGGGCGGGATGTCGTGCGTCGTCACGGTCGCCAGGGCGAGCTCGCGGTAGTCCTCCGGCGGCAGCGGCCGACCGTCGGCGGCCCACTCGAACCACGCGACGCTCGTGCCGAGCACGCCCCGGTCGACGAGGTGGTCCCGCACCCAGGGCTCGACCACGCCGAGGTCCTCGCCGATGACGAGGGCACCGGCGCGCTGGGCCTCCAGCGCGAGGATCCCGATGAGTGCCTCGTGGTCGTAGCGCACATAGGCGCCGTCGCCGGGATCCGCGTCCTCGGGCACCCACCACAGGCGGAAGAGGCCGATGATGTGGTCGATCCGCAGCCCGCCCGCGTCCGCCAGCACCGCGCGCAGCATGTCGCGGAAGGGGGCGTACCCGAGCTCCGCGAGCCGGTCCGGGCGCCACGGTGGCTGGGACCAGTTCTGCCCCAGCTGGTTGAACTGGTCGGGCGGGGCACCCACGTCGATGCCGCGGGCCAGCGCGTCGCCGAGAGCCCACGCGTCGGCCCCCTCGGGGTGGATCCCGACGGCGAGGTCGGCGATCACACCGACTCCCATACCGGCGTCGCGCAGCCGCTGCTGGGTCGCCGCGAGCTGCGAGCGCACCACCCACTGCGTCCAGACGATGAAGGAGATCTCCTCGCGGTGAGCCTCCCTGTGTGCGTCGACGGCAGCGGACCCGGGGTCCTGCAGCTCCTGCGGCCAGTCGGTCTCCCACAGCGGGCCGTGCGTCGCCGCCAGCGAGCACCAGGTCGCGAAGTCCACGATCGCCTGGCCCTCCCGGGCGTGCAGCCGCGCGACCTCCTCGGCCTGCCCCTGCCCGAGGTGCCGGTAGGCGATGCGCAGGGCCGCGTCCTTCAGCGCCCACGCGGCGTCCCGGTCGATCGTGTCCGCGGCGTTGAGCGCACAGGCGTGCGCGGCCAGCTCGTCGATCTGTGCGCGGGCGCTCTCGGGCAGCTCCTCGAGCCCCGGCAGGAGGCGCAGGTCGATGTAGACGGGGTTGAGGAAGCGCCGCGAGGTCGGCAGGTACGGCGAGGGCTCCATCGGCGCCACGGGCTCGGCGGCGTGCAGCGGGTTGACGAGGACGAAGTGCCACCCGTGCTCACGAGCGGCCCACTCCCCCAGGGTCGCCAGGTCCCCCAGGTCACCGATGCCCTGGCTACCGGCGCTGCGCACCTGGTAGATCTGCGCCATCAGCCCGGTGCGGCGCTCCTCCTGCAGCAGGGCGGGGAGCTCCAGGCGCTGCGGGACGGTGACGAGCACGGCGCGCTCGCTCGCCGTTGCAAGGGACCTCTCGGGCTCCGCCACGAGCTCGTGCCAGCCGAGCGGCAGGTCCGCGGGCAGCTCGAAGGCCGCCTCGCCGACGACCCCTTCGTCGATGTCGCGCGGCTCGACGACGTGCTCGAGCTGCTCGAGGTCGCGGCGGCCACCCCCTTCGAGCAGGACGTGGACGCTCACCGCGCTGCCGTGCGGGACGTGGACGAGGAGACGAAGGGGGTCCCCCTCACGCTGGACGACGGTCGGGGGCAGGGTGCGGCGCCACGGTGCGACGCGGGCGCTCTCGAGGGCAGCGGCCAGCGACTCCTCGCTCGAGGTGTCCTCGCCCATCGCCTCGAGGACGGCGCGCAGGGTGCTCTCGGGCACCTGACGATGCTCGCCGCGCCAGTCCCACCACTGCGAGTCGACGCCCTTCGCGCGGGAGAGGTCGACGATCTGGGCGGTCACATCGGTCACGACCCCACCCTTCAGGAGGCGGGCCACCCCTGTCCACCGGGATCGGGGTAGCGTCGTGATCGTGGACGATGTGCAGATCCTGATCCCGCGCGAGGTGCCCCTCGGCGGCCCCCGCGCGATGCCGGTCAGACGGACCCTTCCGTCGCGCCAGCGCAGCCTCGTGGGCGCGTGGTGCTTCCTCGACCACTTCGGCCCCGACGACGTCGCCGCGACCGGTGGCATGGCGGTCCCGCGTCACCCGCACACCTCGCTGGCGACCGTCTCCTGGCTCTTCACCGGCGAGGTCGAGCACCGCGACTCGACGGGCGCCCACGCGATCGTGCGGCCGGGCGAGCTCAACCTCATGACGGCCGGTCGCGGGGTCAGCCACTCGGAGTTCTCCACCCCGGACACGACCACGCTGCACGGCGTCCAGCTCTGGCTGGCCCTGCCGTCGCGGGCGCGCGGGAGCGCCCCTGCCTTCGACCACCACGTCCCGGAGCCGGTCTACGTGCCCGGCGGCATCGCCCGGGTCTTCCTCGGCGAGCTCTTCGACGTGCGCTCGCCCGTGGCCACCCACACCCCCCTCACCGGCGCGGAGATCCTGCTCGACGCGGACGCCGAGACACTCATCGAGGTCCCCGATGGCCACGAGCACGCGCTCCTGCTCGACGACGGTGACGTGACCCTCGAGGGCACCGCGCTCGAGCCGGGCGAGCTCGGATACGTCGCCCCGGGCCGACGGACCCTGACACTGCGCTCCGCCACCGGCGCCCGGGTCGTGCTCATCGGGGGTGAGCCCCTCGGCGAGCAGATCGTCATGTGGTGGAACTTCATCGGTGGCAGCCACGACGAGATCGTCGAGGCCCGCGAGCAGTGGATGGCCGAGATCGCGGGCCCGACCACCGGGCCCACGACGCGCTTCGGTCCCTTCCCCGAGGGCCAGCCAGACGCCCTTCCCGCCCCGGCGATGCCCGGCGGCAGACTCCGGCCGAGGGGCTGAGATGGGTCTGCTCAACGCGCCGCCCGCGCGCACCGTCTTCATCCATGGTCGTGGCCGCAGCGGACCCGAGGCCTGGCCGCTCATCGCCCGGCTCGAGCGTCCCGACCACGTCTTCCTCCAGCGGACCGGCGCTGCCGACCAGCCCGAGCGCGACGCCGACCGGGCCATCGAGGCACTCGGCGGACGTGGCCACGTCGTCGGTCACTCCTACGGCGCGGTGACGGCCATGCTGGCAGCGCAACGTCGCCCGGACGTGCTGCGCAGCCTCGTCCTGATCGAGCCGGCCTGCTACGACCTCGCCCGTGGGGGGCGTGGGGTCGAGGGACACATCAGCGCGATGGCCCCGGTCTTCGCGCTCGCCGACGACCCGAGTGTCGACGGCGAGGACTTCCTCGCGCGGTTCGCCGCGGGCATGGGCGCGCTCCCACCCGCCCTCGACAGCGGCACCTGCGAGGCGGTCGCCACGCGCATCCGGACGACGCCGGCGCCGTGGGAGATCGACCTGCGCACCGACACACCGCGCCTCGTGCCGACCCTCGTCATCACCGGCGACAGCGCGCCGATGTACACCGAGGTCGCGGCGGCGCTCGAGGCACAGGGCGCGACGCATCTCGCCCTGCCGGGCACCGGCCACCGCCCGCAGGACACCGATGAGGGGGTCGCAGCCATCTGCCGGTGGCAGGCGGAGCACTCGGCCTGAGCGCCCCACCTGCTCCGGTCGTGGCTACTGCTGGTGCAGGATCGCCACCGGGCAGGTCGCCAGGGCGAGCACCCGCTGCGACACCGAGCCCAGCAGCATCCCGCGGAAACCGCCCCGGCCGCGCGAGCCCACGAGGAGCAGGTCGGCACCCTCGGCGATGTCGACGAGCGTGTCGGCGGCCCGCCCGTGGTGGACCTCGACGGTGACCGTGATCTCGGGGTGTGCCTCCCGGTCGGCCGCGATGGTGCGCTCGGCCATCGCGCGGTAGCGACCATCCACCGACTCCCACTCCGGGGTGCCCGGCTCCGTGACGACGACGCCGTTCTCGACCTCGACATTCCACGAGGTCACGGTCGTCACGGTCTTGCCGCGGTGGGCGGCCGCGTCGAGCGCGTGCCGGAAGGCCAGCTTGCTGTGCTCGCTGCCGTCGATGCCCACGACCACCCGTCCGTCACCGGTCGTGCTCGCGTTCTCCGGGACGAGGACGACCGGGCAGGGGGCATGGGCGACGACGCTCATCGAGGTCGTCCCGAGCACGACCCGCTCGGCGCGGTTCTTGCGGGCGGACCCGACGACGAGGACCCGGGCACCGTCGGCCGCCGCGAGCAGGGCGCCGGACGGGGACCCGGTCGGCAGTGCCGTGGTGACCGGCAGCCCGGGGCGCGCCGACTCGACCCTGGCCCGCGCCTCGGTGACGACCCGCGTCGACTCCTGCTCGATGCGGTCGACGATGTCGGGGCTGGTGAGCAGCTCGCCGTATGCGGACAGGGGCGTGCCGAGGTCGACGGCGTGCACGAGGTGCAGTGGCGCCGAGAGCGCGACGGCCTCGGCGCTGGCCCAGTCGATCACGGCATCATCGCGGCGGCTCCCGTCCAGGGCGGCGACCACGGCGTCGGCAGGGGTGGGGCTGTCGTGAGTGCTGGCGTCGATGCTCATGCCCCATTGTCCCCACGAACCACTGCGGCGTGAAGGGGGGGTCACCCCCAGTCGGTCAGACCGGAGCGGTCGTGCGACCCGTCGGGCCAGACCGCACGCACGATGCCCGCCGCCGCCAGCGCCTTGCGGCACCCCGGGCACGGCGGGTCGGTGATGTAGGCCGTCGCCCCCTTGGTGTCACGCGTGGCGAAGAGCAGGGCGTTGACCTCGGCATGGATGGCGATGCAGAAGCCGGGGCTGCCCGGACGGTCGTAGTCCCCCAGACCGGGCACCGCCTCGTAGTCGAGCTGACCCCGGGGGCACGCTCCCTCGAGGCAGTCGGCCTCGCCCGGAGCGGCACCGTTGTACCCCGTCGCGATGATCCGGTGGTCGATCGTCAGCACCGCGCCGACCCGGCGCCGGGTGCACTTGGCCCGCGCCGCGACCGCGCTGGCGATCCCGAGGAAGTAGTCGTCCCAGCTCGGCACGCTCGGGGCAGAGGTCATCACATCGGGCATGGGGCAGATCCTAGGCATCCGATCCACGGAACCGATGCGGCGGCGGCGCCCTCTCGGTGATAGACCACGGTGGTGAGCACCCACGAGAGTCCAGCCGAGTCGCCGCGGCGGACTCCCCCCTTCGGCCCGGTCCTCATCCTCCTCGCGGTGGCTCTCATCTCGATCAACCTGCGGCCCGGCGCCACGGCGCTGGGACCGCTGCTCGAGGAGGTGCGCACCTCCCTCGGGATCGGCGGCACGCTCGCGGGGTTGCTCACTGCGCTGCCCGGCTTCGCCTTCGCCGTGGCGGGCGGCGCTGCGGTCGGTCTCGCTCGCCGGGTCGGTGTGTCGGCCGGGATCATGCTCGGTGTCGTCGCGGTCGTCATCACCCTGATCGCCCGGGTCTTCACCGACTCCTCCGCCGTCTTCATCGGGCTGACCGCACTCGGGCTCGCCGGTATGGGCCTGGGCAATGTCCTCGTCCCTGCCTGGATCAAGACGCACTCGACCGACGGCGGCGTCCGGCTGATGACGGTCTACGGCATGGGCCTGACCGTCGGGGGGACGGCCGGCCCGCTGCTCGCTGCCCCCGTCGCCGCCGCTGCTCCCGGCCAGTGGCGAGGAGCGCTCGGCATGTGGGGATTCGTGGCCGTCCTCGCTCTCATCCCGTGGGTGATCATCACCGTCAAGGACCGCGTCCACCGCCGCTCCGCGGGTGAACGACCGACCTCGCGCATCCGCCACTCCCCGACCGCCATCGCGCTGACGGTCCTCTTCGGCGTGCAGTCGACCAATGCCTACGTGCAGTTCGGCTGGCTGCCCCAGATCTACCGCGACGCCGGGCTCTCGGCCGCGACCGCGGGCGCCCTGACGTCCATCCTCGCGGCGCTGGGCATCATCGGCGGCCTCATCATGCCGACCGTCATCTCCCGCAGCCGCGACCTGTCCCCATGGATGATCGCCTTCGGCGGCCTGTCCGTCGCGGGGTACCTCGGGCTGCTCGTCGCCCCGGCCACCGTCCCGTGGCTGTGGGCGGTCCTCCTCGGCCTGTCGGGCTTCGCCTTCCCCACCGCCATCGCCCTGATCACCGCGCGCACCCGCGACCCGCACCTGACGGCGCAGCTGTCCGGCTTCGTCCAACCCGTCGGGTACCTGCTCGCGGGGATCGGGCCCTTCCTCGTCGGGATGCTCCACGAGGCCACGGGTGGGTGGACGCTCGTGCTCGTGCTGCTGATGCTGACCACCGGCCTCGGGATCACCCTGGCCGGCCTGCGGGTCGCGCGGCCCGTGTGGGTCGATGACGAGGTGGCCGCCCGGTCCTGACCCGGGTCACCCCCACCGCCGCAGGCACGCTGCAGCCACCGCGCCCGGATCAGGAGCACCCATGATCTCGCGCACGACCGCCACTCCGGCGACCCCGGTCGTCGACAGGAGCGAGATGTCCGCGAGCCGGACATCCCCGATCGCGATGACCGGCAGATCGGTCACCGCCACGCGCAGGGGATAGCCCGCGAGGCCGATGGGCGGCCGTCCGACGTCCTTGGTGGGGGTCGGGCGGAAGGGACCGCTCCCCAGGTAGTCCGGCCGGGCCGCGCCGGTGCGGGCGTGCGCCTCACGGACGTGCTCGATCGTCCCAGCCGTCAGCCCGATGATCGCGTCAGGGCCGAGGAGCGCGCGAGCCTCGACCACGGGCAGATCA
>JAKDKQ010000337.1 GCA_030453295.1 Janibacter sp. | reverse complement strand
CCAGTCGCGGACGTACTGCTTGTCGTAGCTGGGCTGCTGGCGGCCCGGCTCCCAGGACTCGGCCGGCCAAAAACGTGAGGAGTCCGGCGTGAGGACCTCGTCCGCGAGGACGATCTCGCAGTCGGCCCCCCGCTCGCGGATCGCGGCCCGCTCGTCCTCCCCTTCGCCCAGGGTCAGACCGCGCAGGCCGAACTCGACCTTGGTGTCGGCGAGGATGATGCCGCGCTCGGTGGCGATCTCGTTGCCGCGCTGCAGGATCCGCACGGTGAGGTCGCGGGCCCGCTCGGCGAGCGCCTGCCCGACCTCGTCGACGACGCCGGCGAAGGGGATCGGCTCGTCGTGCTCACCCATCGGCGCCTTGGTCGAGGGGGTGAAGATCGGCTCCGGCAGCGGCGAGCCGTCGACCAGACCGGCGGGCAGCTCGACACCGCTCACGGCACCGGTGGACCGGTACTCGTTCAGCCCGCCACCGGTGAGGTAGGCCCGCGCGACGCACTCGACGGGCAGCATCGCCAGGCGCTCGACGAGCACCGCCCGCCCGGCGACGGCGGCCGGCACCTCGGTCGAGACGACGTGGTGCGGCACGAGGTCAGCCATCTGCTCGAACCACCACAGCGACATCTGGGTCAGCACGGCCCCCTTGTCGGGGATCGGGGTGTCGAGCACGAAGTCGTAGGCCGACATCCGGTCGCTCGCGACGAGGAGGAGCTGGTCCTGACGTGGTGCGCCGTCGGCACCCAGCGGCGCGTAGAGGTCGCGCACCTTGCCGGAGTAGACGTGGGCGTATCCGGGCAGCTCGAGGTGGCCGTCAGTCGTCATGCGGCCATCTTTGCAGGCGGCCTCAGGGCCCGTCGCGCCGCTCCGCCACCTTCATCTCCGCCTCGAAGAGGTGGCGCTTGCCGTCGACGAGCGCCTCACGCGCCGCGGCCTCGGCGGCCGTGAAGGTCTCGTAGTACATCTCGTCGTACTCCTCGACGATCTGGTAGCTCCAGCGGTCGGGGAGCACGTTGCGCCCCACGAGGTCGGTCTGCAGGTCGTCGGCGATCGCGGTGTGGCCGGCCTCGCGCAGGAGTCGCACCGCCTCCTGGAGCGTCAGGTCGGCCGTGCCGCACCGACGATGGAAGGCATAGAGGTGGCCGCGGGCCTCCTCGACGACCTCGAGGGCCTCGGACAGCTTGCCGAGCGCCTCGACCGTCTGGTCGTCGGCGCCGGCTGGTCTGCGGTGTGCTTCGTCCATGCGGTCCACGTACCCGATCGAGCCCCGCGCACGCGTTCAGGAGCGGCGAAGTGCCAGCCGTCGCGCGCCGGCCGCACCGAGTCCTGCGGCCAGCAGGAGGGATCCCACGAGGATCATCGAGGGCGGCGTGAAGACGTAGTAGGCCGACGTCAGCTCGATCCCGAGCCCGCGCAGCGCGTCGATGACCGCGCGGTTGATCTCCAGGACACCGAGCAAGAGCCCGAAGACGATCGTCGCCGCACCGGCGACGATGGCCCCGGCAGACGACCACGCGGTCAGCACGGCCCAGAGCACACCGGCGAGGACGAGCACCACCAAACCACCGAGCAACGGCCCCCACTGGGTGGCGAAGTTGCGCTGGAACGCGACGTACCACCCGGTGACGACGACGAACCCGGCAAGGGTCAGCAGCCACGGGGCCACCGCCAGCACGGGCGACAGCAGCCAGGCCAGCACCCGGCTGCCACCTCGCCTGCCGGTGCGGTCCTCGGCGCGCTGGGCCCATGGGCTTGCGGCGGCTGTGGCGGTGGACATGCTCGTGGTCTCTTCCCCGGTCATGTCTGCGATCCTCCCACCGCTGGCCGGGTCGCGGCCTGAGTACCCTCACCCGTCGTCGCGCAACCCACCCGGCCAGCGCTGGGCCCCTGGTCCGTCCTGCGCGTGCCGATCGCCCGCGTTGTAGATCGGGCAGCTGCTCGTGGACAGGCAGCCGCAACCGATGCAGCCGGAGGTCGTGTCACGCAGCTCGACGAGCGCGTCGATCCGCTCCTGCAGGGCGTCGTGCCACCGCCGCGAGAGACGCTCCCAGTCCCGGGCCGTCGGCGGGCGGTCCACCGGGAGGGTGTCGAGCGCCTGACGGATGTCGGCGAGCGCCAGACCGAAGCGCTGCGCCGCCCGGACGAAGGCCACCCGGCGCAGGGTGTGGCGGGCGTAGCGGCGCTGGTTGCCGGTCGTGCGGGTGGAGTGGACGAGCCCCTTGGACTCGTAGAAGCGGAGCGTCGGGACGCTCACGCCGCAGCGTGCGGCGGCCTCGCCGATCGTCAGCAGGTCACGCTTGTCCATGACGCAAAGCTACCGCTTGACCTCAAGTGGACTTGAGGTCGCAGGGTTGCGGGCATGACCTCGACGACCACCCCCGCGAGCACGCCGTGCGCCGACGACCCGGAGCTGTGGTTCGCGGAGACCCCCGCTGACCTGGAGCAGGCCAAGGCGCTGTGCCGTCACTGCCCCCTGCGCCTCGTGTGCCTCCAGGGCGCGATCGAGCGCCGCGAGCCCTGGGGCGTGTGGGGCGGACAGATCCTCGATGACGGCCGCGTCATCCCCCGCAAGCGGGTGAGAGGGCGCCCGCGCAAGGACACGGCGGCCTGAGCCCCCTTCGCCTGCTGCCGCCCTCACCGGGTGGACGTCAACACGCGCACGAAAGGCCGGCGCGTCCACCTCCACCGAGCCCGGCGGCCGTGCAGTCGGGCGGTCGGGCGTCAGGCGCGGATCTCGCCCCGAGCAGCGCGCAGGGCGATGTCGGTGCGGTGGTGGCCACCATCGAGACCGATCTGCTCGACC
>JAKDKQ010000336.1 GCA_030453295.1 Janibacter sp. | reverse complement strand
CGGAGTGGGTGCTGCGCGAGGAGGGGAGCGGCACCCGCAGCACCTTCGAGCGGGCGCTCGGTGAGGTGCCGACGATCGCCCTGCAGGCCGGCTCGACGGCGGCGCTCATGGGAGCGGTGCGCGCGGCCCTCGGCCCGGCCGTCGTCTCGGAGCGGGCCGTCGCCACCGAGGTGGAGGCCGGGCACCTCGTCATCGCCCCGACGACCCTCGACCTCGACCGGCCGCTGACCGCCGTGTGGCGCAAGGGTGCCCGGATGAGTGCCGCGACCTCGGCCCTGCTCGCCGTCGCCGCGGCCGGCTGACCCTCGCTGCCGACTGACCCTCCCGGATGGAGGTAAACCCGCGGACGATTCACCTGCGAGTCGGCATCCACCTGACGAAGGGGGTCAGGCCCGCCGTGCCCGTGCGGCGAAGGCGTCGAGCGCCGAGGTGACCTGGGGAGCGACCCAGGCGACGTAGCGCTGCCGACCCGAGGCCTTGGTCAGGATGCCGGCGTCGCGCAGCCGGGCGATGACCGCGTCGGCCGCTGGCTGCGAGAGCTCCAGCTCCCTCTGGAGGATCGCCGAGGTGATCGCCGGCTGACGCAGCAGCAGCGGCAGGGCGCGCCAGATCGCCGCGGTGCGTCGGGCCGAGATCGCCGACATCCAGCCGTCGTGGATCTCGACGAGGTCAGCGGCGAGGGTGCGTCCGTTGCCGATCGCGGCGAAGGTCGCCTCGGCGAACCGGGCGACGATCGGCGAGGCCTCACCCCGGCGATAGGCCGTGAGGGCCGAGAAGTACCCCTCGGTGTCGCCGAGGAGTCCCGCAGAGACCGGGACCGTGGCCCGGGTCGTGGCGCCCGCGTGCTGGAGCATCGCGTGCACGAGCGCCCGCCCGACGCGGCCGTTGCCGTCGGAGAAGGGGTGGATGGTCTCGAGCTGCGCGTGCGCCACCGCGCACTGCACGAGCAGGGGCACGTCGGTGCGGGCGACGAAGAGACGCAGGTCGTCCATCGCGTCCGCGACCCGCGAGTGGTGCGGTGCCACATAGCTCGCGCCGTGGGGGGAGACGGTGGTGCCACCGATCCACACCTGCTCGGTGCGGAAGTGGCCCGGGTGGGCGAGCGGCTCCGTGCGCATGAGGGCTTCATGGACGGCGAGGATCGAGGTGGGAGTGATCTCCTCGGCCAGGTCCACTGCCCTGGTCATCGCGTCGACGTTGGCCGCGACGAGCTCGGCGTTGCTGCCCGGCCGCGCGAGGTCGATCTCGGCCATCGCGAGCGCCCTGGCGCCCGCGGTCACGTGCTCGATCTGCGATGACGAGGCCGACTCGGTGCGCAGCAGGACAGCGGCGAGTGGCGCGAGCTCGGTGCCGGGCAGCATCGACGAGAGCTCGGCGTCGAATCGTGAGATCTCGGCCCGGGCGTCGTCGGCAGCGGCCAGAGTCGCGGCGTCCACGGCCGGCACGAGTCCGGCGATCGAGGCGGGGACGGCGGCGTCGTAGTCGGCGGAGATCTGCGCGCGGCGGCTGCGGGAGAGCGGCTGGGTCGGGTCGTGCTCCCAAGGCAGCGACTCCCACTGCACGGCGGTGGTCCCCGACGACTCCATGACGATCCTTGCATAGGCGAAACGATGTTCGCTTATGTTAGCAGTGACGACGGATGCCGAGGCTGCCGGAGGAGGGCGCGCCTCCCTTCGGCGGATGCGCGCTATGCTGCACCTAATCAACAAGTTGACCAATGAAGTCGGTGACCATGTCCTTGCCCTACCCACACCTGCTCGAGCCGATCACGGTCGGCACCACCACCCTGCGCAACCGCGTCATCATGGGGTCGATGCACGTCGGCCTCGAGGAGGCGCCGGACGGCTTCGCCCGGATGGCTGCCTTCTACGCCGAGCGGGCGGCCGGTGGAGCCGGCCTCATCGTCACCGGCGGGATCGCGCCCAACCTGGAGGCCCGTCCGGCCGAGGGTGGGGCGGCTATGACGACCGAGGCCGATGTCGCCAACCACCGGGTCGTCACCGACGCCGTGCACGAGGCGGGCGGCCTGATCGCCATGCAGATCCTGCACTTCGGCCGCTACGCGACCCACCCCGACCTCGTCGCGCCATCGCCGATCCAGGCCCCGATCAGCCGTTTCGTGCCCCGCGAGCTGAGCGACGCCGACGTCGAGCAGACGATCGAGGACTACGTGCGCTGCGCGCTGCTGGCCCAGCAGGCCGGCTACGACGGCGTCGAGATCATGGGCTCCGAGGGTTACCTCATCAACGAGTTCATCGTCACCCGCACCAACCAGCGCACCGACCGCTGGGGTGGCTCGTATGCCAACCGGATCCGCTTCCCCCTCGAGATCGTGCGCCGGGTCCGCGAGGCGGTCGGCCCAGACTTCGTCCTCGTCTACCGGCTGTCGATGCTCGACCTCGTCCCCGAGGGCTCCACCCTCGAGGAGGTCGTCCAGCTCGCCAAGGCCGTCGAGGCCGCGGGCGCCGACATCATCAACACCGGCATCGGCTGGCACGAGGCGCGGGTCCCCACGATCGCCACGCAGGTGCCGCGCGCCGCGTGGGCCGGCGTGACCAAGCGGGTGATGGGCGAGGTGTCGATCCCGCTCGTCGCGACCAACCGGATCAACACCCCCGAGGTCGGTGAGCAGCTCCTCGCAGATGGCTACGCCGACATGATCTCGATGGCCAGGCCCTTCCTCGCCGACCCGCAGTTCGTGGCCAAGGCGGCGAAGGGGGAGCCGGAGACGATCAACACCTGCATCGGCTGCAACCAGGCCTGCCTCGACCACACCTTCAGCGGCAAGATCACCTCCTGC
>JAKDKQ010000335.1 GCA_030453295.1 Janibacter sp. | reverse complement strand
CGTCATGACAACGGGGCACGTACTCATGGGGCTGCTGAGCAGGGGGCCGCAGCACGGGTACGACCTCAAGCGTCATCACGACGAGCTGCTCCCGGCGGCGCGACCCATGGCCTTCGGTCAGGTGTACGCGGCGCTGGGGCGGCTCGCCGGCAAGGGGTTGGTGACCCGGGTGGCCACCGAGCAGGACTCCGGTCCGGAGCGGGTCGTCTACGAGCTGACGCCGGCCGGTCGTGCGGAGGTCGGGGAGTGGGCTGCGGAGGCGGACGGTCCTGGGAACCACGTCGCCAACCCGCTCGCGACCAAGATCGCCGTCGCCCTGCTCGTGGGTGGCGAGCCGGCCGCAGTGGCCTTCCTGCGGCGCCAGCGCGCGGCTCACCTCGAGCGCATGCGGGTGCTGACCCGTGACAAGCGCGAGGCGAAGGGGGACCTGCACCGGGTCCTCGCCGCCGACTACGCACTGAGCCACCTCGATGCTGACGTCCGGTGGATGGAGGACGCGCTCGAGCGCGTCCACGACCTCGAAGGGGACCGATGATGATGACGCTGCACAGCGAGGGGCATGCCCTCGCCATCTCAGCGACGGGGGTTGGCCACGACTACGGCAGGCGCCCGGCGCTTCGGGACGTGGACCTGTCGGTCGCGGCGGGTGAGATGGTGGCCGTCACAGGACCCAGCGGCTCGGGCAAATCCACGCTCCTGCATGCGCTGTCTGGTGTCCTCCGCCCGGGCGAAGGGGAGATCCGCCTCGGTGATCACGTGGTCACCTCGATGAGCGAGGACGCGCGCTCGCGGCTGCGCCGGACCGATGTGGGGGTGCTCTTCCAGTTCGGTCAGCTCATCGACGAGCTGACCCTTGCCGAGAATGTCGCGCTGCCGCTGCTGCTGGAGCGTCGCAAGCGGGACGACGCGCTCGCGACGGCGAAGGCGTGGCTGGCCCGGGTCGACGTGGCGGACCTCGCCGACGAGCTTCCGGGCGAGGTGAGTGGCGGCCAGGCCCAGCGGGCCGCTCTCGCACGGGCGCTCGTGACCAATCCGGGTGTGCTCTTCGCCGACGAGCCGACCGGAGCGCTGGACTCGCGGGCAGGTGAATCGGCCATGGAGCTGATCTCTGACATCGCCGCCGAAGAGGGGCTCACGGTCGTGCTGGTCACCCACGATGTACGCATCGCGGCGTACGCCGACCGTGAGGTCGTCCTGCGCGACGGGCGCGTCGATGCTGATGAGAGCGTGGGTGCGCGGTGAGCCTGTCCTGGGTCGAGGCGGCCAGGCTCGCGTCGAAGGGGGGTTCCGCCGATCGACTGCGGCGGTGGTTGATCGCGGGGTGCGCAGCGCTCGGCACACTCCTGACATCAGCGATTGTCAGCATTCCCAGCTTTTGGAGCTCCGACGACAGCGTGTCGGTTGAGTCGATGCTGGGCTTTGTCGTCGGTGACCGTGACATCGGGATCGGGGCGATGGTGGGCTTGTCCCTGTTGGTGGTCATCGTCGTCCACCTGACGGCGACGGCTGCGGCGCTTGGCGCCCCTGCACGCGACCGACGTTTTGCCGCCATGCGTGCAGCAGGGGCAACCGGGGACGATGTCTTGGCGGTGCAGCGGGTCGAGGCCCGCATGTGGAGCCTCCCGGGGGTCCTCGTCGGCCTGGGCCTGTTCTACCTGCTGATGTCCGTGGTGGTCCCACGGTTCACGGTGGCGTTCGTGCAGGGGTATGACGGCGAGGCGAGGGTGGAGCAGCTCCCGGTCTTGACCGTCGAGGACTGGCCGCATCCCCTTGTCGTCGTCGGGGCAGCGCTCTTGGTGCCGATCCTGCTGGCATGGATCGTCCCCATGGTCGGACGCGGGGTGCCGGGCGTCAGGCGTGCGATCCGTCCAGCGCGTGGTGCGCAGCGATCCCCGTGGGTGGCGATCACCCTGGTGGGCACGTACATCGCCGCCATCGTCATCGTGGTCGGCTTGTTGGCCCTGATCCGCCTGCAGGACTCCGCGATGGCGCAGGCAGCGGTGAAAGGGTTGCTCATGGTGGCCCCGCTCGTGCTGGTCCTCAATGTCGTCGCGACCCTTGCGTGGTCTGCCGAGGCGCTCACCGGTCGGATGGGTCGATTCCTCTGCGGTCGGAGCTCGGCGACCTCGGTCCTGGCCGGTCGCATGATGCAGGCGCAACCCGCACTCGCGACCCGTACAGCGGTATCCCTCGTCCTGGTCGCCCTCGTCGGGGGACTCGCGGTGGCCATGCGCAGCAGCTTCGAGAGCGCGTCGGTCCACAGCGCCGAGGTCAACGGGTACTCCGCGGAGGAGTTCGGCGGGGCGCTTCCCTTCGACGTTGTCTATTTCACCGCCTCCATCGACGTCGTGCAGGTGCTGACGGTCGTGGCCGGATGTCTTGGTGCAGTGGGTTTCTTGGTGGCAGTGGCCGATCAGGTGTCGCGGCGTGGCAGTGGTCTGGCCCGACAGGTCGCGCTCGGAGTCCCGAGAGGTGTGTTGCGGCGTTCACTCGTCATCGAGGTGGTGGCGCCCGTGACCGTCATGGTCAGCATCGCGATGGCGGTCGGTGTGGTGGCTCCGCTGGGCTTGGTGATGAGTGCCTCGGACGCGGTCATCGTGGACGCGATGCACTGGGGCCGCCTGGCCGGTTTGTGGGCCTTGCTGGTCGGTGGGGCCACCCTCGCGGCGTGGGTCGGCGGGTTCGCTCTCCCCAGCAGCGCAGAACCGCAGCGAATCCGCGATCGGGAGTGACCCCCTACGGGGAGGGTCAGCTCGTGACGATGACCCGGACCTCGACGGTCTCCTCGAGCTCGCGCAGGCGCAGCTC
>JAKDKQ010000334.1 GCA_030453295.1 Janibacter sp. | reverse complement strand
GCAGGAAAGCGACAAGCGCCATGCAGCGTTTCGACGAGATCGACAAGGCGTCCCTGCGGGACGACATCCCCGAGTTCCGGGCCGGCGACACCGTCAAGGTCCACGTCAAGGTCATCGAGGGCAGCCGCTCGCGTGTCCAGCTCTTCCAGGGCGTCGTCATCCGTCGCCACGGCGGCGGCATCGGCGAGACCTTCACCGTCCGCAAGGTCTCCTTCGGCGTCGGCGTGGAGCGCACCTTCCCGCTGCACACCCCGGTCATCGAGAAGATCGAGGTCGCGACCCGTGGCGATGTCCGCCGCGCCAAGCTGTACTACCTGCGCAACCTGCGCGGCAAGGCTGCTCGCATCCGCGAGCGTCGCGACACCCCCGCGAGCTGACCCTCGCCACCGTGCGGGCCCTAGGCTGACCCCGATGTCGACCGAGCCCGCGCAGCATGACTCCTCGACCCCCGCCGGATCTCCGGCGGGGGTCGACGTGCGTCCCGCACGCCGCCTCCTGCTCGAGATCGGGGTGGCGGTCCTGCTCGTCATGCTCCTGCGGATCTTCGTCATGGAGTCCTTCCACGTCCCGAGCGCGTCGATGGCACCGACCATCGCTCCCGGCGACCGGGTCGTCGTGACCAAGATCGGGGCGTCGCACGTCGAGCGCGGCGATGTCATCGTCTTCGACGGGACGGACACCTTCGCGACGGCCGACCGCACCCCCTTCGCCTCGGACGGGCTCATCGGGCGGGTCCTCTCCGGGGCCGCGTCCACGCTGTCCATCGACCTGGGGGAGCAGGACTTCCTCAAGCGAGTCGCCGGCGTCGGTGGCGACCACGTGGCCTGCACGCCCGAGGGAGGGCTCGTGGTCAACGACGAGCGGGTGGAGGAGCCGTGGCTGACGCCCGGGGCCTCGGCCTGTGACACCCCCTTCGACGTCATGGTCCCGCAGGGGCGCCTCTTCGTGCTCGGGGACAACCGCAGCGACTCGGCCGACTCCCGGGACCACCTCGGCGATCCCGGTGGCGGCATGGTGCCGCTCGAGGACGTCGTGGGCCACGTCTCGTGGCGCTACTGGCCGCTCGACCGCATCGGTGGGCTCGAGCACTGAGCCGGCCCCGCAAGGACACGTGCACCCGCGCTGACGTCCGCGAGCAGCATCAGCACGCATACTGGTTCGTCAGGGCGTCCGACTCACCGGGCGCGATAGAGGAAGAGACCCGTGGCACACGATCCTGATTCGGCGCACGCAGAGGCGCAGGACGAGCACAAGGACCGTGCCCGCGAGGAGCGTGCCCGTGACGAGCGCGGCGTCGTGGCTCGGCTGGGCGCAGCAGTGCGGGAGGTCGTCGTGGTCCTCGCCATGGCGCTGACCCTCTCCTTCGTCGTCAAGACCTTCCTCATCCAGGCCTTCTTCATCCCGAGCGAGTCGATGCAGGACACGCTGCTCGTCGGTGACCGGGTCGTGGTCTCCAAGCTGACGCCCGGCCCCTTCGAGCTCAAGCGCGGCGACGTCGTCGTCTTCGAGGACCCGGGTGACTGGCTCAGCCCGGTCCCGGTGGCCAACCACGGTGCGGTGCTCAACGGCATGCGCGACGCCCTGATGTTCGTCGGGCTGCTGCCCGACACCTCGGAGGGGCACCTCATCAAGCGGGTCATCGGCATGCCCGGCGATCACGTGCAGTGCTGCGACGCCGAGGGCAGGTTGCTCGTCAACGGCGAGCCGATCGACGAGAGCGCCTATCTCAAGCCGGGTGTCACGGCCAGTGACATGGAGTTCGACATCACCGTCCCGAGCGGCCGCATGTGGGTCATGGGGGACAACCGCAGCGACTCCTCCGACTCGCGCTACCACGACCCCGGGGGCAACGGCAGCCAGGGCGCCGTACCGCTCGACCTCGTCGTCGGCAAGGCCGTCGTCACCGTCTGGCCCTTCGACCGCATGTCGCGGCTGTCCACGCACGAGGACGTCTACAGCGAGGTGCCTGACGCGGGGAGCAACCGCTCCCTCGGCCCGCCGGCGGGCGAGCCGCACACGTCGTGACCGGGGTCCGCCGCCCTGCGCGCCCCAGCCTGCGCGTCGAGCGTGAGCTCCAGCGGGCCGGGCATCGGGTGCTCGCCGGGATGGACGAGGTGGGGCGCGGCTCGTTGGCCGGTCCGGTGAGCGTCGGGGTGGTCGTCATCGACGAGACCTGTCGCACGGCACCAGCCGGGGTCCGCGACTCCAAGCTGCTCACCCCGTCGGCCCGCCAGGCGATGGTCCCGCGCCTGCGGCGCTGGGCGCTGGCGCACGCGGTCGGCCATGCGCTGCCGGCCGAGATCGACGAGATCGGCATCATCGCCGCGCTCCGCCTGGCGGGGACGCGGGCGCTGGCTCAACTCGAGGTCGTCCCTGACCTGGTGCTGCTCGACGGCAACCACGACTGGTTGACCCACCCCGAGGAGGTCGGCCTCTTCGCCGAGCTCGGCGCCTCCGGGCACGCCGTGCCCCCGGTGCGCACGATGATCAAGGCCGACATGCGGTGCAGCACGGTCGCGGCCGCCAGCGTCCTGGCCAAGGTCGAGCGTGACCAGCGGATGGTCGAGCTCGCGGACGTGCATCCCCACTACGGCTGGGAGCACAACAAGGGGTACTCCGCGAGTGTCCATCTGGACGCCCTGCGGGTCCACGGCCCGTGCGTCGAGCACCGTCGGTCGTGGTCCCTGCCGGGCGTGACCCCGGCCGTCACCGACGACGTCGTCGTGGGAGATGATGAGGATGGACCGGGCGAGGGACGTGACCTCCTCGCCGGCACGGTGAGCGAAGGGAGGTCCCGGTGAGCTCGGAGGACC
>JAKDKQ010000001.1 GCA_030453295.1 Janibacter sp. | reverse complement strand
CTGACTGAGAGCCACCGCCGGACACTGATGACGATCCTGACCGGCCTAGCGGAGGCAGGGCTGGCGGAGTGCGACGAACACGGCCGATGGCACCGCACCGGTTCTACGCTCAGCGTGGCTGTCCGCCAGGAGGTTGCAGCGGCGCGCCGGGAGGTTCGCGTCACTGTCGCGGCCGAGCGTCAGACCTACCGTGCCGCACGACGGACGCCAGGGTGGGAAGTCGCTCGTGCGGCCGCGGTCAAGGCACAACGCGCGAAATCGGCGGGATGGTGGACCTCACTCCCCCAGGAGGAGCGAGCCCAGCGCGCCGAGACGCTCTCCCGCCGATTCGCGGCGCTGTCCGTCCAGGAGCAGCTCCAGCAGAAGACTCTGTGGGCCCAGCGCGACGTCCGCGCCGGGGTCGACCCCCGTGCCCGGCACGACGGGTGGCTGGCGGCCCAGTCGGACGAGGAGTTCGCTCAGCGGACGGCAGCGCGACAGGCGGCCTATGAGGCACTCCCCCAGCCCGCTCGGATAGCTGCTGTCCAAGCATGGGATGCCTACCGAGACGCTTGGGGTGTTGCCCGCGGAATCGTCGCGGAGGGGGTACGTCACGCGCCACCCGGGATCCCGGAGGACACTCGGGCCGAGCGAGACGAGCTGTTCCTCCAGGAGGCGGCCCGCGGCCGCGCGCGGTACATCCAAGACTCACTTGCGCAGGCTTCAGGCGACGAGAACCGTTGAGAGTAGAAACCTCAATACAGACCATCATACGAACGTCAACATGGACGTTAATGCTGTGGCAAGGCAGCAGAGCACGATGTGTGCTATTGAGGACGACAGCGAGAGCGGCAGGGCGGAGGTCCGCGCCAATATGCGGCGTGTCGTTACCCGTGATGTGTGTAGGCGGCTTGGTATGAAGGTGAGCATGGATGAATGGAGCGACTCCCTGCGACGCGTTGTGACAGTGGCCAACAGGAAAGGAGGTGTCCTGAAGAGCTCGATCGTGCGCAACGTCGCCGACGTGGCCGCGCGGGCGGGGTATCAGGTGGCCGTGATCGATGGCGACCCTCAGGGGAATCTGACCGAGATCGACTTCGGTGTCGATGGCGACGGTGGTCGTGGCCTAGCGATGGCGCTGCAGTACGGCACGGAGCTGACTCCCGTGGAGAGTGACGCGGGAGTGGACGTGATCTGCGGTGGGCCCGAGCTGCAGGGGGCCATCGGCGCGGCGATGATGCCCGGAGCGGAGGTGTCGATGGAGGCGAACCTGCGTGGTGCGCTGGGCCGGCTCTCCAAGGGACGGTCCTACGACCTGGTCCTCATCGACTCCGGGCCCGGCGACACCCGCCTGCTGGATGCCTACCTGTGGGCGGCGCGCTGGCTGCTCGTGCCGACGCTCGATGATGAAGCCGCGTTGGCGGGGGTGGACAAGATGGGCCAGCGATTCGTCGCAGCCCGTCGAGCTGGTGCTGAGGTCGAGTTCCTGGGTGCCGTCGTGGGCAAGGTCAACCCGCGGGCGACAGCCCGCAACGCCGAGGTGCGACGGGAGGTCGAGACGATGCTGGGGGAGGAGGCCACCCCCTTCGACGCGACCATTCGGTACGACGCAGCAGGGAGAGTGGACGCGCGACGACACGCGATGAGCGCGAAGGACGTCGCCGAGGAAGCGGTCCGACAGGGCCGTGCCCGGCTGGAGCGGGTTAAGGGAGTAACCCGCGAACCGGGCGCGGTTTGGTGGTCCAACGGCAAGAACGCAGGGCAGGGCTTGGCGCAGGACTACGAGAACCTCACCCGAGAGGTCCTGACCCGTATTGGGACGAGGGAAGCTGCAGCATGAGCGAGTTGAAGCCACGACGCGCACGGGCCAACGCCTTCGGTGCCGAGCGCACCGACTTGGACGACGTTCAGATCATCGCGTCACAGCCCCCACCCTTGGGCGACTTGATGCCTAAGCGTGCACACGACGAGCAGCGACCCGCGACGCGCACCAGTGACCCGGACCCGAACGGACCCGCCTTGACGGCCGTGGCCACGGGCCGGGGTAATGCACAGCCGCGCGGGCGCGGGGGGCGTCCTACCAAGGAGCAGGAGTCGACTCCCACGGGTGGCAGGTCAGCAGTGAGTAAGCGGCCCGCCCGAGTTCCCAGCAACATGTACACCCGGGCGGAGCCTCTGGTGAAGGGCGTGGGTCGTCCCTCATGGGGGCAACTGATCTCTTGGACCTGTGCGACGAAGGGGGAAGAGGTGGTCGCCGCGGTCCTGGAGCAGTTGCGCCCAGCAGACCCGTTGGCCCCTCGGGGCAGCAACCGAGCGGGCGGGACCACCACCACCATCATCCCGCAGTTCCTTGGTGAGGAGATCGACCCCGTGGAGAACGTGCACGCGCGAGCCCAGGAGGCCGTATCCCGAGACCCCGGGATCCCCATCAGGGCGAAGCGCGTGACCGCCACCGCGATCATCATCGCAGCGGTAGAAGTCACGTTGAACGACAGGGATAACTGAATACGACGAGGCCGGCGAGGGTCGCGAGCCGGTAGTGAGACGACCCCTTTAGGATCAGGGGATGCCCAGGTCCGACCCGCACTTCGACCCAGAGGCGCTGCGTCGAGCCCGCACGGACAAAGGACTGACGCAGCACGAGCTCGCCCGACTGATCGGGATTGCGGGAGGTGAGCGCGTTTCACGCTGGGAGTTGGGCGCCACGGTCCCCAGGCCCGAGGCACTGCGGCGCATCGCTGAGGTCCTGGAGACAGACACTGCCGAGCTACTGCTTCCCATCGACCACCGTCCCGACTTGGCTCGCCTTCGGATTCTGGCCGGCATGAGCGCCAACGAACTCGCTCGTCAGACCCACATCTCCCTCACCACCATCCGGCGTTGGGAGGCTGGAAACTTCGGGCAGCTACCCGCACGCGAAGCGCTGCGACCAGCAGCCGAGGCGTTGGGGGTCGCCGTCGCCGACGTCGAACAGGCACTGCGGCAAGCGCGGGCGAAGCGCCTCTGAACCTGGGCGCACACCTGCTGTGGCCACAGATCGACGAGCCTCGACAGGCGCCTCGGGTCCGGCTGTGATGCCATAGAACATGGCTGGACACCCACGTACGCGCCGGCCAATAGGGGAGTCATGTTCGCACGCACAACCGGGAAGCGCACCGCGGACTGGCAGAGCCGGTCTAACTGCACTAGGGTAAATAGACCGTTCTCTCGCGGGATGACCGCTGGAGACGGTGACAGGGCCTTAGCCCTTGAGATCGAGGAGCAGAAGATGAGTGCAACTACCAGCCGCCGAGCACGTGTGACCGCAACGGTTGCGGCCCTGCTCGCGTGCGGCGTTGGACTGGGCGCATGCGGAGACGATGCGACAGAGCCAACGACACCACCTTCAGCATCGACCTCGAGCGCGCGCACGTCCACGAGTCCCTCAACGCCCGCCAACCCGGACGGGGCCCGTGCGATCGCGGTGGTGAGGAACTACGAGAAGACCTCGGACAAGTTGGCGAGTGATCCATCGATTCCAACGGGCGAACTGGGGGCGTACGCGACTGGGCAGGCGTACGACCAGCGGACTCACGACATCAGGCAGAGCCGAGCGCGGGGGGAGCGTGAGACGGGCGGGGTCAAGATCGTGGAGGTGGAGGCCTCCAAGCGGTCGGCCACGAGTCAGCAGGTCGTTGCGTGTATTGACCTGACCGGCCTCACTGTCACCGACAAGAATGGTAAGGAGATTGATCTTCCCTACGACCGGGTCGAGCGGATCTACACCGTGGAGAAGAGCGACGGTGAGACGCAGGACGGGAAGTGGCGGGTCACGGCCGAGAAGGTGAAGCAGACGTGCTGATGGTTCGACGCGCGGCCACCGTCCTTATGAGCCTCTTCTTCGTCGTGTTGGTCACAGTGCCTGCTCACGCTGGCCCCGGCGATGATCCCGTGACCTGTGCAGCGGGCGAGACGGTCAACCGTCGTGGTCAGTGCGTCTTGAAGGTGCCGCCTGCGGATGGCGGTCAGGGCGACCCCGTGGAGACGGAGGAAGCAGCGGATGGCTCGACGCGTCCGCAGGCTCCGGCGGCGATGGTGGAGCCGAAGTGCGTGTACGGGGGTAAGGAGATCCCGTGCGTGCAGAAGAACACGGGCAGGTGGTGGTCGTCGCAGCACGACTGCTACGTATCCGAGGTGGAGTCGCCGCCGGCGAAGTCTGACCCGGTGTGGCAGGGCAACACCGATGGCGCGATCTATTCGTGCCTGGTCCCCGATGTCGGCGGAATGACCGAAGGGGGTGGGGGGACGATCCGAAACACTTACCTATGGTCGGCCACGCCGCCGGCTGGGCCGGGCGCGCCGCTGCCTGATCCTCGGGTGCTGGCTCAGGAGGCCATTGCCAAGATGAATCTTCGCGCACCAGAGATTGGGATCGTGCCCGAGCCGGGGGAGGGCAGTGTGGGCGTGATCGGGATGCCGACGTGGATGTGGGTTGGGGACGCCGGACCGCACACGGTCGGCCCGATCACCCGCCAGGCCAGCGCCGAGGGGCACACGGTGACGGCGAACGCGAAGGTCACCAAGCTGGTCTGGGACATGGGCGACGGGACGATGGTGACGTGCACCGGCCGGGGGACCGAGTACCAGGACCACTACGGCAAGCAGGACTCTCCTGACTGCGGTCACCGGTACACCGAGCAGGGCGAGTACACCGTCACGGTCAACGCCACGTGGACCGTGACGTGGGCCGGTCTGGGTCAGACGGGGGAGATCCCGATGACTTTGGAGCGATCCGCGTCGATCACGATGGGCGAAGTTCAGGTGATCAACTGATGGTACGGAAGGACCAGATGAGCGAGACGAACGTCCTGACGGGCTCCAGCGGGAGCGGAGCACCGCCGGCGAAGGAGCGCCCCGAGGTGGTTGCTCCCGCTCCACAGCTGCGCCGCAAGCCGGTGCTGCTGGCTGCTTCGGTCGCTGCCGTCGTCCTTGGTGCGTTGATGGGCGTGTGGGCGTGGGCGGCGATGAGCGACACCGAGGGCGTGGTCGCCGTGCGTGAGACCGTTTCCCGGGGAGAGACGATCACCAAGGATGACCTGGTCGTGGTGCACGTGGGGGTCGATCCCCAGCTCGACCCTGTCCCGGCCGAAGGGCTGCAGTCGATGGTCGGCCAGCGGGCGTCCTCGGACCTGCCGAAGGGCACCCTTCTGACGAAGTCGGCGACCACGCCAACCGTCGTCCCGGGGGACGGCCAGTCCGTGGTGGGCGTGGCAGTCACCGCTGACCAGATGCCGGGCGAGAAGCTACGCGCCGGTGACGCAATCCGGGTCATCAGCACGCTCGGCGGACAGGGGCAGCAGGGTTCCACGAGTGACCAGGACCAGCCGTTGGAACCGAGCGAGGTCCGCACGGAAGTGGTCAGCCTGAACCCCGGCGCCCAACCGGGTACGACCGTGGTGTCGGTGTTGGTGCCCGAGGACCGGGCGGCGGAGCTGGCCTCGCGCGCGTCGACCGGGAAGGTCGCGATCGTGCTGGACAGTCGGGAGCGCTGACGTGGCACTGATCGTGATCACGTCCGCGTCGGGGTCCCCGGGAGTGACCGCCACGACGCTGGGGCTGGCGCTGACCTCCACTCGGCCGACTCTGGTGGTTGAGGCCGATCCCACCGGCGGATCGGCCATCCTGGCCGGTTACCTGCGCGGGGGGACGACTCCGCCGGACTCCCTCATTGACCTGGCTGTGGCCAATCGCCACGGGGCGCTGGCTGAGGCCCTGCCGAGGATGACCGTCCCGGTCTCCGAGAAGGTCTCCTTCGTGCCTGGGACCCGCTCTCACACGCAGGCGCGGAGTCTGGGTGCCCTGTGGGAGTCTCTGGCCACCGTTCTGCGCGGGCTGGAACGTACCGGCCAGGACGTCATTGTCGATGCAGGCCGCCTGGGGCTGCTGGGCTCACCGGAGCCGCTCATTCGGGCCGCGGACCTGTGCCTGTTGGCCACCCGCAGCGACCTGGTTTCCCTCTCGGCCGCACGGTCGTGGGGAGAGAGTCTCCGAGATGACTTCGAACGCCTCGGCGGAGCCGCGAGTCTGGGAGTGCTGATGATCGGCGAGGGTCACCCCTACCGGGCCCGTGAGGTCCGCTCGGTCCTGCAGATCCCGGTCGCGGCGTCGCTGGCCTGGGACCCCGAGACGGCCCGTGTATTCAGCCGGGGCGCGAAGGCTCCCAAGAGGTTCGACACATCGCCGTTGGTGCGGTCACTGCGAGCCGCGCACGACCGCCTCGAGGCCACCGTCGAAAGCAACCGCGCCGAACTGGAAAGGGCAGTGTGATGGACGAGCGCACCACCATGGATCTGGCGGACCCGACCGCCCTGCCACTGTTCGCGCCGTCCCCGACACGCAACGGGAAGCCACCCGGTCCAGAGCATGTGACCACGATGCCGGCGACAACGGCGTGGCCGCCGGTCGGCAAGGAAGAGTCCAGCCACGACAGCGCACCACTGGACTGGCAGCTGATCGCAACTCTGCGTCAGCAGGCGTCCAACCGGCTCAGCGAGATGCCTCAGGACGAACGCAGCCGTCTCGCACCGCAGGACTTGCGCGAGAAGGGCCGTTCGATCATCTTGGCTCTGCTGGAGGACGAGTCCGCTGCGCGCGTGACCGCCGGCGAGGACTCCTGGACGGCGCGCGAGCAGCACCTGATGGCCAGGGCACTTGAAGACGCGCTGTTCGGTCTAGGTCGCTTCCAGCCGTTGGTCGATGACACCCGGGTGGAGAACATCACGATCCTCGGGCACGACCGGGTCACCCTCGAACTCAGCGACGGCCAGCTGGTCCCGGGACCGGCCGTGGCTGATAGCGACCAGGAGCTCATCGACTTCCTCGTCTTCCTGGCCAGCCGGTCCGAGGTCAACGCCCGTCCGTTCTCCGAGGCCCAGCCCAGCCTGCACCTTCGCCTCGACGGCGGGGCGCGGCTGGCCGCGGCCGCCTTCGTCACCCCGCGTCCTCAGGTGGTCATCCGCCGGCACGGCATGCGTGAGGTCTCCCTGGAGGACTTTGTGGCCGACAACCGCCTGTCTCCGGTCGCGGCGAGTTTCCTGCGTGCGTGCGTGCGTGCCGGGAAAAGCATCGTCGTCTCCGGCGCGCAGGGTGCCGGCAAGACCACGGGGGCACGGGCCCTGGCCGCCGAGATCCCGCCCCACGAGGCCATCGGCACCTTCGAGACAGAGTATGAGCTGCATCTGCACGAGATGCCTGAACGGCACCCACTGTGCATGGCTTGGGAGGCTCGGCCCGGGTCCGGCGAGCGTGGACCCGATGGCCGCCAAGCCGGTGAGTACACCCTCACGGCTGCGCTCATCGACTCCTTCCGGTTCAACCTTTCCCGGCAGATTGTCGGCGAGGTCCGCGGTCACGAGGTGCTGGCCATGCTCAAGGCCATGGAGTCCGGCGCCGGGAGCATCTGCACCACGCACGCGAAGAACGCCGAAGGCGCGATCGGCAAGCTCGTCACGTGCGCGATGGAAGCGGGTGCACACGTCACCCACGAATACGCCATCCGCACCATCGCGAAGAACATCGACATCATCGTGCACGTCCACCTGGAGACCACACCCCTGCCGGATGGGACCGCGCAACGCGACCGGTGGATCAGCGAGATCATCACCGTCGAGCCCGGCGAACGCGACCCGGGATACGCCACCAACAGCGTCTTCCGGACGGTCGGGGACGCGCGTATCGCCACCCCGAACGTACTTCCGGACGATTACCGCGAGCTGGAGGCCTGGGGATTCGACCTCGACGGATACTTCCGCGCAGACGGTGGCCCCTCATGAGCGCCCTGGTTGCCGCCGTCGCCGGGGCACTGATCGTCGCGGGCACCTTGGGTGCCGTGCTGGCCATGCGACCCTCCCCGGTCCTGCCAGCCACCGCACCCACCCGCAGCAGGCTCCCGGGACGCCTGACCCGGCGCGTACAGGGGCTGAGCACGAGGACCAAGCAGCTGCTCGTCGGTGGATCCATCGTCGGGCTGTTCATCGCCCTGGTCACCGGGTGGTTCGTCGCCCTCTTCCTGGTGCCCGCCGCAGTGGTGGGTGTGCCCCTGCTATTGGCGTCATCGGAGTCCACAGCCCAGATCACGCGGATCGAGGCGATGGAAGAATGGACACGATCCCTGTCAGGAATCCTGACCGCCGGAGTGGGGCTCGAGCAGGCCCTGATCGCCACCCTTCGCTCCACCCCAGACGCGATCCGCCCGGAAGTGACTCGGCTGGCTGGAAGACTGCGCGCCCGGTGGGGCACCGAGGAGGCACTGCGGGCGTTCGCCGATGAGCTCGACGACGCGACCGGGGACCTGATCGCCGGCAACCTCATCCTGGGAGCGCGTCGTCGCGCCGGGGGAGTGGCGGCGGTCCTGGAGGCGCTGGCCGAATCCACGGCAGCCGACGTGCGGGCTCGGCGGGAAATCGAGTCCGACCGCGCCAAGCCCAGGTCGACGGCACGACTGGTCACCCTCATCACCGTCGGGGCGCTGGCGTTCATGGCTCTGACCGGCAGCTACATCGCTCCGTACGGAACCCCGCTGGGGCAGGTCATCCTGGTGGTCCTTCTGACGCTGTACGTCGCCGTGCTCATCTGGATGAAGCACATGGCCAAGGGCACCAAGTTGCCGCGCTTCATCGGGGCCGAGGCGAAGGGGGGCACAGCATGACCGGCATGCAGTTGGCCGCCGCAGCAGGAGCGTTGACCATTCTCGGGCTCGTACTGCTGGTGTGGCGGCTGTCCCCGGCCGAACCCGACCTGGGGGACGCGCTAGGGCGCCTCTCCCCGCGCCAGCAGCGCAGCAGCGGGGACGTCATCGTCGGCAGCGCCCGCGAAAGGGCCGGTCAGTGGGCCATGCAACGCCTCCCCGCCGGAACCTGGGGCAAGGTGCCCACACGGGAGCTGGCGCTCCTGCGCATCTCGCGCAGCTGGTTCTACGGGGAAAAGGTCCTCTACGCACTGATGGGCATGCTGATTCCGCCGCTGTTCACGCTGTTCTTCAACGCAATGAACCTGGGCATCCCCCTGGTCATCCCCGTCCTTGGGTCGTTGGCCTGCGCCGTAGGGGGATTCTTCCTGCCCGACTACAACGTGCGCGATGACGCCAAGCACGCCCGCATCGAGTTCTCCCGCGCACTGGGCGCCTACATCGATTTCGTGGCGTTGGAACGCAATGCCGGTGCCGGGCCACGGCAAGCCATGGAGGTCGCCGCCCAGATCGGCGACTCGTGGGTCTTCAAGCGCCTGGCCGAAGAGCTGGCTCGCACCCGTTGGTCCGGGGTGACCCCGTGGGCCGCGCTGCACGCCCTGGCCGAGGATCTCGCGCTATCCGAACTGGACGACCTAGCCGACATCATGCGCCTGTCCGGAGAGGAAGGAGCGCAGATCTACACCAACCTCCGTGCCCGCTCCGCCAGCATGCGCACCTCCATGCTCAACGCAGAAAAGGCCAAGGCAGCCGAACTCAGCGAACGACTCTTCATCCCGATGAGCATGCTCGGTGTCGTCTTCCTCGCCCTGCTCGTCGCGCCCTCACTCCTGAGAGTCATGCAAGGCGGATAGACCCAGACCAGCACACCGATCCACCAGCCACCACGAAGGGAAAAATCATGCTGTACCTGTTTGCCACCCTCCACACCCTGCGCACCACTCTGATCGAGGATGCACGAGAGCGCCTGTCCAACGATCGCGGCTCGGTCACCATCGAGCAGGTCATGTGGGCCTTGGCGATGATCACCTTCGTCGGGATCGTCGCCGCGGCCATCAAGGCCTTCGTGGAGGCCAAGGCCGGACAGATC
This sequence comes from Janibacter sp., assembly GCA_030453295.1. Taxonomy (GTDB): domain Bacteria; phylum Actinomycetota; class Actinomycetes; order Actinomycetales; family Dermatophilaceae; genus Janibacter. Next base: position 68,561 of record JAKDKQ010000001.1, on the reverse strand, counting down.
GGCTGACCGATGATGACCGGCCGGCGACATGCGCGCATCCCGCTGCGCAACCCCCCAGGGGTTGGTGGCGCGGACGAACGTGGCTCGGTGTCGATCCAAGCGGTCATCCTGATGCCCCTGCTGTTCAGCATCATGTTCCTAGGGATGCAGGGAGCGTTGTACTACCACGCCAGGTCCGTGGCCATCGCCGCCTCCCAAGAGGGGGCACGCGTCGCCGGCAGCGAACAGCAAGGGAACGGCACCGCAGCGGCCGCGGACTTCATCGCGGCCGCCGGGGGGGAGGACGTACTCCGAGGCGTCAGCATCAACAGCAGCCTGACGGCCACCGCGTCCACAGTGACCGTCTCGGGAGTCAGCATGAGCGTGATCCCCGGATGGTCCCTGCAGGTCACCCAGTCAGCCACCGTCCCGGTGGAACGGATCACCCAATGAAACCTCGCCGGCTGCATCACGAGGAGGGGTCGATGGTCATCGAAACGGTGATCCTCGCCCCGGCGTTCATGCTGTTCGTCGCGCTGATCTTCATGGCCGGACGCGTGACCATCGCTCAGCAGGCCGTCGAAGCAGCCGCCAACGACGCCGCTCGCTCGGCATCCATCGCCCGCACCCAGAGCGAAGCCGAAGCGTCGGCAACCTCGAACGCCACGTCCACGCTGAACAACCAACAGCTGGACTGTGTCGCCACGACGGTGACGGTGGACACCACCGGTTTCAGCGCCCCAGTCGGCACCCCCGCCCAGATCACCGCCACGGTCAGCTGCGAGGTACCCCTGAGCGACCTCGCCCTACCAGGAGTGCCCGGATCCCACACCGTGACAGCCACGGTCCGTTCACCCATCGACACCTACCGAGGACGGTGACATCAGCATGAACCGGATCGAATCCGAGCGTGGATCGGTCAGCATCTGGGTGGTCACCTCGGCATTCGTGATGATCATGCTGGTGGGGATCGCTGTTGACCTGGGCGGCAAGGTCTACGCACAGCAAAACGCTCAAGACGTGGCCCGACAGGCAGCGCGCACCGCGGGCCAAGAGATCCAGGTCCCCACCGCAGTGCGGGGTGAGGGAGTCGCCGCCGATCCGAGCGCGGGACAGCAGGCCGCTCAGCGGTATCTCGACGCGTCCAACATGAACGGAACCGCCACCGTGGTGGACAGTGACACGGTGCACATCACCACCACCGACACCTACGAGACCACCTTTCTCGGGATCATCGGCATCACTGGCTTCACCGTTCACGGCGAAGCCGAAGCCCGGATCGCGCACGTCGTGAACGGTCAGGAACGATGAAGCGACGTCTCCTTGGCCTGGCTGCCAGCATCGCGCTGCTGGCCATCCTCCTCGGGCTGCCAGCGGCGCTGTGGACCATCGGCCCCGCGGTGCTCCCCGACACGCCACCCACCGGGAGCCAGGTGTGGCAGGCACTGACCCACGCCGACGACGGCACGCTTGCGCTGCGCACGATCAAAGCCCTGGGTTGGGCGGCGTGGGCCGGGATGGCCGCCCTGATCGCGGCCGAGGTGATCGCGCGGGCACGCGGCAGGACCCGCAGCACCCCGTCGGGGTCGACCCTTCGTGGCCCCCGAACGGCCGTGCGAGGACTGGTAGGAACAGCTCTGCTGCTGTTCACCGCCACCAGCAGCGTCGGGATGGCGCAAGCAGCGACCGTGACCACCATCCAGACCACCACCGCCGCACCGGACACCGCGACCACTCCCCAAGCCACTCCAGCGACGACGACGCCGCAGAGGATGACCGGGCAGCAGACGCAAGAGGAGCAGAGTCCTGCGACAACGCCGCACACTGTTCGCCCGGGGGAGTCGCTGTGGTCGATCGCCGAGGCGCACTTGGGCGACGGGCTGCGCTACGGGGAGATCCGCGACCTCAACCGTGACGTCCTGGGCGAGGACCCGGGCTTCCTCGACCCCGGCACCGTCCTGCAGATCCCGGCCCCACCCGAAGCCGGGAGGGAGCACACCGTCACGGTGCAGCCCGGAGACACTCTCTCCGAGATCGCGGCGAGCGAGCTGGGAGATGCGAGCGAGTACCCCCGAATCGTCGCCGCCAACGATGACGTGAGTGATCCCGACGTCATCGACCCGGGAATGACACTGACGATCCCGGCGAGTACGGCCAGCTCCCACGAGCCAGAACAGCGCCCTGCACAGGACGCTCCAGAGGAACCGGCACCCAGTGCCCAGCCGAACCCAGCCGACACAACTGCGGATGAGCCCCAACCTCACAGAGCAACGGCACCTGCCGCACCCACCGAGCAGGAACGGCCCACACCAGCGCCCCAAGCAGCACCGGAGTCGCCCGCCGACGGGGTCTCTTCGTGGATGCTCGTTGGTCTCACCGGTGGTGGTGCGGTACTCGCCGGGGCGATCCTGATCCAGCTCAAGCGGCGCCGCAGCACCCAGCACCGACACCGGCGAGCCGGTCGGATGATCGCCACGCCGACACCGTCACTGGGCGTCGTCGAGAAGACCATCACGGCAGCGGGAACCATTACCGCCCCGACCATCGAGCGCATGGACCACGCCTTGCGCCGACTCGCGGTGACACAGGCGAAGAACGACGACTCGATGCCAAGGGTCGCGGCCGTGGAACTGAACCGGACACGGATCGGGTTGCACCTGTCCTCACCCAGTGACCTGGCCGGCCCCTGGGAGGGGAGCGAGGACCACCTGCACTGGTACCTGCCCGGGGGTGAAGCGGCGCTGGAGGCCGTGGGTGAGCTGGTCCCCGACCAACCGGCCCCGTTCCCGCTGCTGGCCACGATCGGCGCCACAAGCTCTGATGAGACGTGGCTGCTGAATCTCGAGGAGCTCGACCTGAGCATCACCGGCGACCCCGACCGAGGGCGCGACGTCGCCCGATACCTGGCCGCCGAACTAGCCGTGAATCCGTGGTCTCACGGAGTGCGCGTCGACCTGGTCGGCGTGGCCGAGGAGGTAGCAGCGATGGATCCCGACAGGATCAACACCCACACCGGCGCGGACCCGGCGGCGGAAGTGCTCGCCGACGCGGTCGCAACGATCGACCGGGCGAGAGAGGCCGGGACCGATGTCGCCACGGCCCGCGCCCGGCAAACCGGAGCTGACACGTGGCACGCCCGGATGCTGCTGGTCGACGCAGCCTCCGAGCGTCCGGACGCTCTGGATCAGCTGCTGGATCTTCTGGCGACTCACGCAGGTCACACGGGAGCGAGTGTCGTCGTGCGGGGGGAGAGCGAACGCACCGAGGGCCTCGAGGTGCACGTCAGCGCAGAGGGACGCATCACCATTCCATCCGTGGGCCTGGAGCTCGTCGCGGTCGGCTTGACCAGCGACGAGGCCCGCGGATGTGCGGCCGTCCTCGCTCAGGGAGAACAGCTCGATGACGTTGCCATCCCGGTGCGTGAGGACGTGACCGAGGGGTGGCGTACCTGGACCGACGAAGCCGGTGCTCTGAGAGAGGAGCACGTCAAGGCGCGCGAGGAGGCCGACGACAGGGAAGAGACCGACTCGGTGCTCCAGCACGCCGACGCGGAGTACATCCACACAGGAGCCACGACCAGCGAGGACCTGCAGGCGCTGTCGCCCCGAGTCCCAGCCCGTGTCAGTCACGCCGTGCGTGAGGCCGACCCCCAGCTGGACGCGGACCTGGCGGCATGGTGGGACGCGGACTGTCACTTGCCCCGCCTCACCCTGCTGGGCCCGGTGTCCGCGCGTACGCGCGGACACGCAGTCACCAAACGCAAGCCCTACTACACGGAGATGCTGGCCTACCTGGCCACCCGCCCGACCGGGGCGACACCCAACGAGGTGGCCGACGCCTTCGGCATCACACCAGCCAAGACCCGCGACTACGTGAACATCGTGCGCGACTGGCTCGGGACCAACCCCAACACCGGGTCGCCGCACCTACCCGACGCCCGCAAGAGCCCCGCGGCGCAGCTCCGCGGACAAGGCGTCTACGAGGTCCTGGACGTGCTCGTCGACGCGGACCTGTTCCGTCGACTGCGTGCGCGCGGCGAGGCCCAAGGCCCTGCCGGCGTCGATGACCTCGACGCCGCGCTGCGCCTGGTCAACGGACGACCCTTCGACGGGCTACGCCCCGGAGGCTGGTACTGGCTCTCAGAAGGCGACCGCCTCGACCAGCACATGATCTGCGCCATCGTCGATGTCGCGCACCTGGTGACCACCTTCAGCCTTCAGGCCGGGGACCTCAAGAGAGCCCGGCTCGCGGCGGAGACAGCAGCCCTGGCAGCACCAGAGGAAGAAATCCCCAGGCTGGACCTGGCCGCCGTTGCCGACGCCGAAGGACACGGGAGCGAGGCCGACCGCATCCTGCGGGAGCAGGTGTTTAACCGCTCCGACGATGACGGGGCACCACCCGAGCTGCCCGACCGGACTCAGCAGATCGTGGCCGGTAAAGACTGGGCCGAACGTGCGCGTCGAGCGAGTTGATCGTCAGACCTGCCGTGCCGCCCCGTGGTGCACCTTCGTGACGTGAACCCGAAGGCCGGTGAGTGACGGCAGCCGAGCCGTGCAGTGCAGGCATCGGTGCCGCAGACTGGTCTCAGCCCAAGAATCGATGGTGGTGCGCCACCACCATCGGCCTTGAACCTCACGCCCATCCGGTGGAGGGAGCAGCCCTCGGCGCGCCCAGAGACCCACAAGGGCCGAGGTGACCCCCACGCACTCGGCTACGTCGGTCAACCGGAGTCGATCAGGTGCGAGCCACAGGCGACCAGAACGCTTCGCCCTCCGCAGCCACCACCGGGAACGGTCGAAGGCGTCAGCCACCTCAGCCTCATCGCTACCGGCTCTCCACCGTCGCGCGGCCTCGATTAGCTGGGTCTGCACGAGCAGCTCGCGGGGACGCCCGGGGATCCCATCCAGAGCCAAAGCGATGAGCGTGAGAGCGACTCCGGCCCGCACGGCGATCACCGCGTCGGGCTCTCCGATCTCGCGCATGGAGCGCCACGCGGCGAGTTCGTGAGCGACCGGGGCGAGCACACGCACAATCGCTCGGTCGACCTCATGCGCAGCATCGGATGGACGCTGGCCCTGACGTTGGCGCGCGAGTGCGACATCAGTGCCAAGCCTCACCCGCTCCTGGAGGAACTCGACGTCAGTGCGGGCGACATCCTGCCGGTGGTGCGCCTGCATCCGACGGACCGAGGCGGAGTCATCGAGGGCGCACCCGGCCGCGTCGAAGACCTCGTGGACCGTCGGATGCACCGTGACTGCCATGACGCCATCATGCCGTCGGTCCACGGCATCGCACGATGACTATCCACAGGAGCGGCTCCGAACCAAACCCGTCGAAGCGCTCCTGTGGCCCGCGGGAGACCTCCACTGAGCGACGAGCGCAAGCCCCTCGGCCGGGGAGAGTCTGCGAGGACTTGGGGTACGAGCGTTTCCGCAGGTCAGAGGGCATGTACCCCCTCGCTGATCGCGCCGTACCCCCAGTCGGCGGAGGAAGAGGGGTACGAACCCGGGGATGACCATTCGAGACGTTCCAGCCGTGTCCACACGGCGAAAGGAACTCGAGATGTCGGTAGCCAAGCACCTGGGTTTGGACGATCCGGACAGCGACGTACTGGCGTTGGCGCGCCAACGCTGGTCCGCCTGGCAGCGCGAGCACACCGTGCTGGCAGAGGTAGAGGACCTTGCGGACCTTCCCGACCATGTCCGCAGTGCCGAACGGGACGAAGCGGACGCGATGCTGCTCGCCCTGGCCGAGCTGAGCTCACCGGAAGGTGGCGACGACGTGGCCGCGACAGGCGTGCTGGCGTGGCTGCTCCTGCCCGGAGTGAGCCTGCTCGCAGCACGGATGGCGACGCTGACCCCCACCATCGACGAGGTCCTCGCCGCGCAGCTGTGGGTGGAAGCACGCACCTTCCCATGGAAGCGGGGCCACCGGGTCGCTGCCAACATCCTGATGAACACCCGCAAGTCGGTCATGCGTGACCTGGGAGTGGGCGCGGCCGCCGAGGCGTCATGGGCACGCTGCGCCCCCGTCGCCCCGACCGAGGGGATCTGGAACCACATGGTCGCCGACCCGGCGGACGTTCCACCCGAACGTGAACTGGCCGAGCTGCTCGAGCGGGCATGCCGGTTCGGTGTGCTCACCACCAGCGAACGGGGACTGTTGATGGACGTCGCCGAGACGGCCGATCGACGTGGGGTCGCTCGCGCGGGACGTGGGTACGCGGGACTACTGGGCAACGAGGTCTGCCGCGAGGTCGCCCAGATGCACGGCGTCTCACCGATCACCGTGCGCCGCCGCGCCAGCCGTCTGGTGCAGACACTGCGCACCTCGATCTCCTACACGACAGAGAAGGTCCCGGCGTGATGACCGCCGAGCGTGGCACCCGGGCTTTAGGTGCCGACCCGATGAGGACGGTGACCGACGTGGCAGAGATCGAACGGCTGATGGACCTGGCCGGCGGTGAGCGTCCCGCGCTGCTGGAGCTGGATGGCTGCCTGACCCGACTGCGTGAGGTCTGGGCTGCACAGAGCCAGCTCGCGAGCCTGGACTCCACCACCCTGCGGCGTGTCCTTGCCGCACGCCGCACCCAACTGGGCGGTGAGGAGCAGTGAGCGCCCCAGCGACGGCCCGACCTGTCGTTCCGGTCGAGGAGCTGAAACGGGCGTGGCAGGCGGTGCAGGCAGGGCAGTTCAGCACCACGCAGGCGCACGAAGTGGTGGCGCCGACTGAACCCAGCGAAACGACCTGGGATCCGGCCGAGAGCGTCCTGCCGGTCATCGGATGCCTCGGAGGAGCAGGTGCGACCACGATCGCCTTGGCGGTCGCGCAGCAGACTGGATCCGCCAGGGTCCTGGAGTGCTGCTCCGCGACGGCCTCCGGACTGGCCGCGGCCGCTACAGAGGAGATGGGTCTACAGGGCGGATGGAGCGTCGGGCAGCGCGATTCGGTCACGCTGCAACGCGCATCCACCATCCTCCTGGGACCCAACGACGTCCCCTTACCACCGGAGCCGCAGGCCCACACCGCGTTGAGCGTCGTGGACGTCGGGTGGGAACTCGGCCAAGTCCTGGGCACTCAATCCTGGCTCGGTGACCAGTTGCTGCACGCGCCGAGCGTCCTGGTCGTGACCACGGCAACCATCCCCGGCCTGCGACGACTCGAGGGCGTGCTGTCCCTGTTGGAGAGCACACGCGTCGTGGCAGCTGTCATCGGCCCCCGCCCCAAGAAGTGGGACCACGGGGTCAAAACCTCCATGGGCCGCCTGACCAGCCGACTGGATGACGCGCAGAACCTCGTCGAGGTGCCTAGCGACAAGACCCTCGCCACCCACGGCGTGGACACCACGCCCCTGCCGCCGGCACTGCTGAGCGCGGCGGACCACCTGCTCCGGCTGATCGAGGCCGGAACCACGAAGAAGGGAACCCAAGCATGAAGAACGCACTGCTGACCGAGCTCTCGATGATGATCCCGATGAGGGTCTGCCCCGTCGCGCCGCCGGGGGCACAGGCGCACGCCGACCAACTCATGGGCTACGTGCTCTGGGGAATCGGCATCCTGTTCTTCCTCGGCGTCGTCATCGGTATCGGCGCGGTCGTCGGCGGCCGGGTCTTCGGCATGTCGCACGCCAGCAAAGCTGGGATCATCAGCCTTGTCGTCGTCTTCATCGCGATCATCCTCTACCTCGTGCTCCCGGGGATCGTGGAGAGCATGACCGGATCGGGCTGCATCTGATGAGCCCAAGGGCTGCTGCGACAAACGTCGAACCGTGGGACCGACGGCGGCTGCTGGCGACCCTCGCAGGCGTGCTGGTGGTGGCCCTGGTGATGATCACGGGCCTGGGGCTGGCCATCTACTACGCGGTGACGGCCGACGGCTCAGCGCAAGACGCGACAGCGGGCGAGACGACGATCGCCCCGGGGGCGACCGGCCAGCAACACCGGGATCAGATCGCCGCGCGGCCCATGCTCGACGTGCCGCCGGAGGCCGCCCAGCGTGGGACACCGTCCGCGGTCCCAGCGAAGGCGATCGAGATTCCGGCAGCAACCAAGACCGGAGCGGCGGGAGTGCCCACCGGCTTCCCCATGACCCCCCAAGGCGCGGCAGGCCAACTAGCCGCGATCGAGGCCAACGTCATGCAGGGCATGTCGATCCCCTACACGAACGAGGTGTACAAGCACTGGGCCCTGCCCGGCGGCGTCGGCGCGGCTGCGTGGCCCCTGACCCGGAACGTCCAAGCGTTCCTGGGAAGCGCCGGCCAGGGCCAGAGCAAAGAGAGCACGGTCACCGTGACGACGACCCCGGTCGCGGCCCAGATCAAAGGCCACGACGGTAAGCGATGGGTGGTGGCGTGCGTGCTCATGGACGTTCGTGCCGTGATCACGACACAAGCGCGAATGGCCTATGGCTACTGCGAACGGATGCAGTGGTCGACGAACGGTCGGTGGATGATCGCGCCCGGCGACAGCCCCACCAAGGCACCCTCCACCTGGCCCGGGACCGACCTCGCCGCCGACGCCGGCTGGCGCACCTGGGTGGAGAAGGACTAAGCATGCCCCCCTACGTTGCGCCCGCACTGCCCGACCTTCCGGAATGGGCGAACCCGTGGAGCGGCCTGGGATCCGCCGCGGGAAAGATCGTCGCCGACGGCTGGACCGCAGCGATGCTGGGCATCTGGAACGCCGGCCTGTGGCTACTGAAGCTCGTGCTGAACATCGTCGACACCTTCACCACCCCCGACCTGCGCGAGGACGGACCCGGGCAAGCGCTGTATCAGACCACGTTCTGGATCGCCGTGACGCTCATGGTCATCCTGACCCTGGCGCAACTAGGCATCGCTGCCTTCCGCCGGGACGGGGAGTCGGTGGGAAAGGTCGTCATCGGGACCGGCCAATTCCTGATCATCTGGGTCTCGTGGATCAGTTACAGCGTCGCGGTCGTCGCTGCCTGCGGGGGGCTGACCAAGGCCATCCTCCAGAGCCTGCTGCACATCGACGGGTGGGCGCAGTTCTCCCCGCTGGGCACCCAACTGTCCACCGAGGACATCACCGAGGGAACCGTGGCCACCGTCTTGGGGTTCATGGGCGTCCTGATGGTGTTCGCCGCCATCGGCCACTTGATCATCATGCTCGCTCGCGCTGCAGCGCTGATGGTTCTGGCTGGCACCACACCGATCGCGGCCGCCGGGCTGGCCAGCGACTTCGGCGGGTCCTGGTTCTGGAAATCCTGCCGGTGGTTCCACGCCGCGGCGTTCACCCCCGTGCTGATGGCGCTGGTGCTCGGCATCGGAGTTGAACTGACCTCGGGAGTGGCGACCGGCATGACCGAGGACATCGACAAGGCCGTGGGGACGGCCGTGCCAGGCGTCGTCCTGATTTGCGTTGGCGCCTTTGCGCCTCTGGCCCTGTTCAAACTCCTCGCCTTTGTCGACCCGGGCACGAACTCAGGCGCGGCACTTCGCGCCGGGATGTCCGCCGCCGGGGGAATCAGCGGGCTGCTGAGCGGCAAGAGCGGAGACAGCACCTCCTCGGCCGCCTCGAGCACGGACCAGCACGGCAAGTCCCAAGGCGAGTCCTCCGGCGAGGCGGACGCGACGCAGCGAGCCAGTCAAGGGATCGGCAAGCTCGGCGGCATGGCCGGCCAAGCCGCATCCGCGGGCTTGGATGCGATGAGCTCGCTCGGCAGCAAGGGAGCAACGATCGGCTCCGACGTCACCAACCAGGCCGGCATCGGGCACAACCAGTACACCCCGGACTTCAGCGGAAGCAAACGCAGCAAGGGAAAGAACGGTGGCGGCGGCGATAAGAGCAATGCCGCAGAGGGCGGCCCAGACGGCGGAGACGGCCAGGGCGGCACGGAAGGGACGCCGCCCACGCCGCAGCCCCCCACCCCCGGCGGTGGCCAAGGCAGTCCCGAAGGGATGCCGGACATGCCGACACCCGGAGGCGGTGGCCAAGGCGGCGCCGAGGCCGGGGAAAGCACCCCAGGTGGCGGCGGCCCAGCAGGGATGCCAGCCGTGCCCCAGCCCCCCACCCCCGGCGGTGGCCAAGGCAGTCCCGAAGGGATGCCGGACATGCCGACACCCGGAGGCGGCGGTCAAGGCGGCTCAGGAGCCGGCGCGGCAGGCGCGGGCGGAAGTGGCGGCTCAGGAGCCGGCGCGGCAGGTGCGGGTGCGACACCCCCACCCGTCGTCTGATGTCGAAGGAGAAGAGAGATGAGCGGAATCTACGCGGACTACACGAAGGCTCGGATCGGCCTGGTATACGGACTATCGGGGCGGCAGATCATTGTCCTGGCGCTGAGCCTGCTGCCCATCGCATGGAATATCAGCCGAGGCGCGTGGCTGTCGGCAGCGACTTTCTGCTCCCTGTGGGTGGTCATCGCGGTGTTGACCATCGTTCCCGTGCGGGGACGGTCGGCGACGGGGTGGATCGCCGCGACGTTGGGGTTCTCCCTCGGAGGACTGTTCCGGTGGACGCGCTGGCGTGCCTTGGCTACCCAAGGCACGGTGAAGGCCCTGGAGGAGCCCGATCTGCCGGGAGTGCTGCAGGGGATCCAGATTCACGACGGCCCCCCCAGCGGAGCCACCTTCACTCGCATGGCGATCATCCAGGACCACCGAGCCAAGACGTGGGCGGTGACCGCGGCGGTCGTCCACCCAGGGATCGGCCTAATGGAGCAGGACGAACGACTGCGCAACGGTGCCGGGTTGAGCGAGCTACTGGATCTGGCAGCCCGCACCGAGCTGATCGACGAGATCCTCATCCTCGTGCGCTCCGTTCCTGACGACGGCGCTGAACGGCAGCAGTGGATCACCCGTCATCGACGCGCCGATGGCCCGGTCGCGGTCCGTCAGATCAACGACGACATCCACACAGCCCTGAGTCCGTCGAACGTGCGCACCGAGTGCTTCGTCACGTTCGTGGTGCCAGAGTCCCGGTTGGGGCGACAGGCCAAGGAGTCCGGTGGCGGCGTCGACGGGCGGGCGCGCGTGATGCACGGACTGGCCGGCGAGGTCGAGTCCCAGCTGCGCGGCGGAATGGGGATGACCAGCGTGACCTGGCAGACCAGTCCCGACCTTGCCCTGGCCTGCCGTACCGGGTTCGCGCCCGGTGATCGAGCGGCCATCATCGACGCACTGGCGGAGCAGAATGACGGGACGGAGACCAACGCCGAGGTCCCGTGGGCGATGGCTGGCCCCTCCGGGGCGGACGCCGTGGCGCGCCACTACAGCCATGACGCCTGGAACTCCCTCTCCTCGACGGTCACCCTGCCCATCAAGGGCGCGGCAATGGGCGCGCTGGCCCCGGTACTGACGCCGGGCGAGCCTGGCGAGCGGCGCAGCTTCTTGGTCGCCTACCCGATCCTGAGCCAGACGAAGGGTGAGCGGCAGAGCGCGAACAGTGAGTGGGCCGCGGATGTCGGAGACGGGATCCGCAGCCAGATGAAGGTCAAGCAGAAGACGAAAGAACGCGACGCGGCCGACAAGGTTCGTCGCCTTGACGTCAAGCTCGCGCGCGGCAACTCCTTGACCCTGCCCTACGCGGTGTGCACCGTCACCGCACCCAAGACCGTTGCGATCGCGGAGTACGGCCGCCGCTTGGACGCCTCGATCCGCCGGGCGGGATTTGCCCCCCTTCGTCTCGACGTCGCCCACGACGTCGCCTTCGCAGCCTCCACCGTCCCGCTGGGCGTAAGCCTGACCAGAAAGGCGGACTGACCATGGCCACTCAGAAGACGCGCGGCCGGGACGTCACTCGGCTCCTTGCCGACTTCGGGCACGAGCTGCCCGCGATCCCACCAGCGCCGGAGAAGGTCAAAGACCCCAAGGTCTTCCGGTACGCGCCTCCTCGAGGAGCGCGTAGGGCTGGGCGCGGGTGGACGCCGGCGACCGCGCCCGTGTCCCGATGGCGGATGACAAGCGACCAGGCCCCGGTGTACTGGCCATTCATCTCCACCCCCGGCCTGCCGCCCACCGGCGCGCACATGGGTGTCGACCACCTCTCCGGCGGAGCGTTCTTCGCCGACCCGATCGGATGGGTCCTCGACGACGGCGTGCCGGTGACCAACCCCAACATCTTCTCTTTCGGCACACCCGGCCGAGGCAAGAGCGCCACGACCAAGGCCTTCTGCCTGAGGATGATGGACTTCGGGTACCGGGTGCTGGTGCTGGGCGACGTCAAGGACGAATACGAACCGCTGGCGCGCTTTCTGGGCGTCGAGCCCTTCCGCATCGGCAAGGGACTGCCCGCCAGGATCAACCCGCTCGCCTTCGGGCCACTGCTGCTCGGATGGGACCAGCTCGGCCCGGAGGAGGCACAGTCACGTGCGGCGATCGTCTTCGCACGGTGGCTGACCTTGGTCCGGGGACTCGTCGGATCACAGCGCATCGGCGAAAGCCGGGTGCCATTCGGCCCCACCGAGGAGGTGATCGTCAAGTGCGCACTGCAACACCTGACGGGGTACGCGGCCGGGAACACGATGATGCGAGAGACGACGATCCCCGAGCTGTGGAACCTGCTGGACAACCCAACCGAAACGTTGATCACCGAGTGCCGATACGCCAACGAGCGGTCATTCCTTGACGAGACCCGGCTGCTCCGTGACGCACTCGGCCAACTCGTGAACGGCACCCTTGCCGGCCTGTTCGACGCCCACACCACCATCGACGTCGACTGGAAAGCCCCGATGCAGTCGCTGAGCCTCTCGCGGCTGGACCCCTTGGGAGAGGAAGCGGTAGGCATCGCGCTGACCTGCCTAAACTCCTGGGGCCGCGGGATGCGCGAGACCGCCGAGCCGGGGGACCTGCGCATCGTCGTACGCGACGAGTCGTGGAAACAGCTGCGGCTGGGACCCGAGGCCGTCAAGAGCTTCGACTCCGACCTGCGACTGTCCCGAGCCGACGGCGACATCCAGTTCGCCATCGCGCACAAGCCCTCGGACCTGCTGTCAGCGGGAGACGCCGGCTCCCAGGCGGTGGCGATCGCGAAGGATCTGCTGCACCTGGCCGACGTGAAGATCCTGCACGGGCAGGACCGCGCGGTCGCTGACGAACTGGAGCAGCTGCTCGGGCTGGGCCCCATGGCACGGGACCTGATCACCGGCTGGGGGATGCAAGGCAAGGGACGGGCACTGTGGGCGGTGGGGGAGCAGATGTACAAGGTGGGCACGGTGCTCCACCCCATCGAGAAGCGACTGACCTACACCAACGACGCCCTCAAGGCCGGCTGAGATGAACAAGGCCGCGATGGTGCTGATGCCGCTGCTGATTCTGGTCGCGGTGCCCTTCGGCGCGGCCTTGATGATCACAGCGATCAGCGCCCCAGCGGTCGGTCAGCAACTGCGCGCCGTCGATTGCTTGGGAGCGATACCCGCCACCGGTGAGTGGCGGCCACCCTTCCAGCAGAAGTACACGGTCAGTGACCGGGGATTCGGCCGAAGGTTCCATCCCATCGACCACGAGTGGCGAATGCACTCCGGGCAGGACATGGTTTCCCTCCCCGGACCAGGCCCGGTGGTGGCCGTTGGCGACGGAAGGATCAAGTTCGCCGGACAGATGAGTGGCTACGGCAACGTCGTCGACGTCCAACACAGCGGCGGAGCCGTGAGCCGATACGCCCACCTGGCCAGCATCGCCGTTACTCAAGGTCAAAACGTTGCGGTAGGCACGAAACTCGGTGTGGAGGGGACCACGGGCGCGAGCACCGGTGAGCACCTGCATTTGGAGATCCGGATTAATGGGCGTGCTGTTGATCCAGTCCCGTGGATGCAGAAGCACGGAGCACCCCTCAACGGCAAGGCTGTCGCCGCATCCTCCACCACCCCTGAAAAGGTCCCCGAAGGAATCGAGGAAGGCGGCGTCGGGTTCACGCTGCCCAAGCCCGGCACTCCCCGGAAGGACTCGCTGCACAACCCGCCGATCCCCATTCCTGCCGACATCAAGAAGCTCTACATGCAGGCCGGGAAGAAGTACGGCCTTCCGTGGACCCTGCTCGCCGGGGTCGGGATGAGTGAAACCGCCCATGGCAAGAACACCGCCACCTCCTCGGCCGGCGCTCAGGGGCACATGCAGTTCATGCCCAGCACCTGGGAAGTGATGGGCACCGACGGTGACGGCGACGGCAGGGCCGACATCCACAACACCGCCGACAGCATCTACTCAGCGGCGCGCTACCTCGTCCACGAAGGAGCCACCCGCGGTGGGGGAGAGGGAGTCAAGAAGGCACTCTTCGCCTACAACCGGGCAACGTGGTACGGCAACGACGTGCTCTACTACGCCGCGCAGTACGGCGGCGGCGTCGTCTTGGGCACCACCACCGACTGCGTCAGTGCCGGCGGCAAGCAGAGCGGACGCCAGCTGCCGCCGTTGACCAACGAGCGCGCCAAGAAGGCCCTGTCGTGGGCGGCGAAACAGGACGGCGACGACTACGTGATGGGCGCGAACGGGCCCGAGGCGTGGGACTGCTCATCTTTGGTCCAGCAAGCCCTGGCCCAGGTCGATGTCAGCCTGCCTCGCACCGCGCAGGCTCAGCGCAACTGGTTGGCCGCCGGCAACGGCTTCCGCGTCCCGCCCGGGCAGGAGAAGCCCGGAGATCTGCTCTTCTGGAACTCCTACCTCGGCCCAGACCGGATCGGTCACGTGGCGATGGTGTGGGATCCCGCCAGCAAGACCACCATCGAGGCCCAGTCGAGCCGAACCGGCGTGGGCCACTTCTCCTACGCCGGCAAGCAGGACAAGCAGATCTTCGAGGTCTGGCGGATCGGCAACGTCAGCGACAGCCCCAGCCGAGACGGGAAATGACCGCCGGCGCGCCGCCGGAAGGCTTTGGTGCCTGAAAGGAACACGAGATGCAGCAGTCGCGACGATCCAATCCCTATCCCTACACCTGGGAGATTCCACTGGCCGCGGTACTGGGGGTGGTCCTCCTGCTTTTCCTGGGCGTGCACCTGGGGCGAGCAGTGGCCAACTTCTGGGCCGGGGCCGGCATGACCGTGCCACCAAGCCAGAACTTGGTCACCAGCTGGCCGGCCGTGCTCAACGGTGACGCCGGCGCCGGCCTGGTGCCCCGGCCAGAGAGCGTCGCTGGCAGCGGCGCACTGCGCTTGTGGATCACTGTCGTCGAGGCGCTCTTCATCGCCGGCCTGCTCTGGCTGGGGCGAACGGCATGGGTGCAGTGGGGCCCCGGCGCCATTCGCGGAGTGGCCACCCGCGAGGAGGTCGAGAAGGTCGTCGGCCGCCGCCGGCTGCAGAAGCAGGCGCACGTGATCCGGCCCGACCTGTACACGAAGAAGCCCGTCATCCGCACACCGAGCAGACTGCTGAAGGGACACAAGCGATGAAGATCGAGCCCGAGCAGGTGGGGTGGAATCTCGGCACCAGCAAGCACCCCCACGGATCAGATCTGTGGGTGCCATGGGACCGGGCAGCCGGAGTCATCGGCCCGCAGGGAAGCGGGAAGACGCTCGACGTCCTCGTTCCGACTCTCCTCGGGGCCCCCGGAGCCGCCATGGTCACCATGACCAAGCCCGACGACCTGCTCCTGAGCTGGACAGCCCGATCCTCCGGCGACCGCCCCTGCGCGGTACTCGATCCGTTCGGCCTGGCGGAGGGATTGCCGGAGCTGGTGTGGGATCCGATCGCTGGCTGCGTTGACCCGATGGTCGCCGAACGGCGCGCCAAGGCCTTCGCGGCAGGCACGATCCAAGGTTCGGACAGCGCCGGCAACGAGGGCGCCGCGCGGTTCTACGCCGCCGAGGCGGCCAAGGTCCTCAAGGGCTTCTTCCACGCGGCCGCCCTGGCCGGCGGCACGCTCGACGACGTACTGCGGTGGGTGGCCAACCCCAGCGCGGCCACGGACGCCACGGCGATCCTGCAAGACCACCCGCACGCCGCACCGTTCTGGGACGGCCTGGTGTACGCGGCCCTGCACGGTGACGAACGCACCGCCGGCAATACGGTGACCACGGTGCAGCAGGCGATGGAGATTCTCTTCCAAGAGCCGATCCGCCGTCGGTGCGTGCCCGGCCCCAACCGGCCAGCAACCAACATCGCCGAACTCATCCATCGCCGGGGGACGGTCTACCTGCTCGGGCGAGAAGACCCGTATGCCTCAGCATCCCCACTGATGACGGCCTTCGCCGAGCACATGCTCGACACCGCCCTGCAAGCCGCGCACCGTTCCCCGTGGGGCAAGCTGTGCCCCCCGCTGCTCGCCGTCCTCGACGAGCTCCCCTCGACAGCACCACTACCCACCCTGCGCACGCGCATGGCGAACGAGCGCGCGTTGGGCATCTCCTTCATCTGGGCAGCGCAGACCCCGGCACAACTGACCACGATCTACGGAAAGCAGGAAGCCGACACCCTGATCCAGTTGACCAACAACCTGCTGATCTTCGGCGGCGGCAAGGACGTGACCTTCAACCAGGAGATGTCAGACCTCCTCGGCGCGGTGCGCGTGGGCCGGTCAACCTGGCAGACAGGCAAGGGGGGACGCAGCCACTCCGCGGAGGACATCCCAGTGATCACCGCCTCCGAGATCCGTCGCCTCGAGGAGAGAACCGCGCTACTCGTGGCCGAGAACTCTCGACCGATCATCGCGGGCCTGCACCGATGCATCGACGGCGCCGCAGGGCGCACCCTCCTGGCGGAGCAGAAACAACTGCGAGAGCGATTGGCGAGCGAGCATGGCATGACGGTGACCCCAGAGGCGCGCGCCACCGCCGCGCTGGTGGAGGCCCGCCGACGAGGCCTGAGCCGCGAGAAGGCCCACCAGCACACCGCGGTCGCCCCGTACGAGCAGCAACTGCAGGAGCCGAGATGAGCACCGCCGAGACGGCCGGGACGCGGTCCGTTCCCCTTGCGCGGGCCTTCCCGAAACCAGGGCCGGGGCTGACCCAGGCCTTCCGAGAACTCGACATCGCGATGGACGGGACGCCGGAGCAGGTCAAGGCACTGGGCGACCTTCGGGCCCTGCCCCGCCCTTGGGACCCGCCGTCCATCACCCAACCCCAGTTGCGCCGCGAGGTGTGGGCGTGGCTCGAAGCGGCAGTCACCTGGCTCAACCTCGAGTACACGTGGGACGTCGGCGCGTTCATCCCGGAATGCTGGCCCAAGCATCCGCACATCGTGCACGAAGTGGCCGTCATCGCCGACCTGCGACGTCGCGCTGGGACAGCATTGACCAGCGACGCGCTCGAGGAATGGCATCGCTATGCCCTACCAGCGTTCACGGAGCGAATGCGGTCCCGGATCAAAACCGGCTGCGACACCGGACACCAGGAATGGCCCGCCCGTAGCCGCTTTCACCGGCACGTCTCGGATACGGCGCAGAGCACCCGCAGCGCGGCGTACCTCGCCGACGAGCACACCGTGCAACCGCGTCCTTCACCCAGCGCAACCGCACGGTTACGAGTGGTCGATGAACCCACGCCGCCCAACATCGACCCGCAGACCGGTGAGGTGCTCGACTAGCCTGCGGGCATGAAGATGGTCGACGTGACGCTTCCCGACGGCGACGTGGTGGCGGTGAGCGCACCCGCCCGGCCCCCGAAACCGAAGATCCGCTCGGATCGACGCCGCGAACTGGCCGCGATGTGGCTGGAGTCGTTGAGCCAGCCCGCCACCCAGGAGCGCATCGAGGCGCTGGCCCCCTTCGTCGGCAGATACCGCAAGGGCAGCCACATGCACCGGATCGCGTCACACCTAGTGTCCCAGAACCAGCTGCCCACGGCCGACCGGGTCGAAGAACTGTTCCTGATCAGACGGGCCACGCAGGAACGCAAACGGCAGCAGCGTGTCGAAACGGTGATCACGGACCCCGGTCAGGTCCTCACCGCCATCGACACCCACTGGGAGATCCATGGCCAGGGGCCGCCGTGGCGGAAACTTGCCGAGTCCCTTGGCGTCAACACTTACGCGCTCGAAGCGCTGCTGCTGGAACTCTCCAGAAAGAAGTTGGTGCGTTATACGAGGGCCCCTGGATCGCTGCGAACCGTCGCCGCACCACCCGCCTCGGCAAGCGGTGTGACCGAAGGCATCGCCGACCGCTGACGCTACCGCCGAGGCGCTGAGGAGGGCGCTGGGCGCGGGGCCGGGTTGCGGCGCTCGTGCTGCGCCCCCGAGGACACCTCGCGGTCGTGGGGACTCTGCGTTGTGGCAGCCTCGGCTGGGATCGTGGCGGCGAGCCGGTAGCGAAGGTCCTGCGCGGGTCGCTCGCCCAAGGGATGGTCGGCCACCAGCTGACCGGCGATGGCGGTGATGTCGTGCCCGTCGAGATGAGCCTGATGGAGCATCGCGGCCAGCGCCGGCCAGTCCCCCTGGGTCGTCAAACGCGCGTCGAGCTCCTCACCAAGCCTGGCCCACTGCGAAGCAGGCGAGGCAGCATTGCTGCCTTCCAAGCGGGCTCGCACATCCCGCACACCGTCCAGCTGCTCGCGCGCGGCCGTGCGCGGGTCGCGGTTCCACGTCAACGCCTGCTCGGCCAGCGCCCCGCGCACCTCTGGTTCGGCCAGGGCCAACCGGTCGGAGATCAGGCGCGCCGAGTGGTCCCACTGCGAGGGTGACTGGGCGGCCGCGACGCGAACGGCTTGGTCCATGGCCGCCGCACCCGTCAGGTTCGTCACCCTTTCCTCGATCAATACCTCGGCCAAGGGCCGGGCGCGCTGCAAGGTGCCCATCAGCGCGGACTCGCCGCGGCGGGCGAGCACGTCGGCCGGGTCTGAGCCTTCTGGGAAGGTCGCCATGTCCGGAGAGAGGTTGTGTTGTGCCAGCATCCAGAAGTCCCGCTCGGCCGCGACGCGACCGGCCAGGTCGCCATCGGTAGCCACGATCGGTGTCTGACCGAGTGCTGCGAGCTGCGCGGCCTGCTCCTGGGTCAGCGATGTTCCCAACGGGGCCACCCCGACGTGGGCGCCGTCGCTGGCCACGGTGACCGCGATGGCGTCCATGGGGCCTTCCACCAGCACGGGTGTCGCTCCAGACTCGCTGAACCGCGGGTGGAGCCCGTAGAGCTGAGCGCCCTTGTGGAACAGGGGAGTGTCCGCAGTGTTGAGGTACTTCGGGCCGGCCTGGTCCTCCTCGGTCAGCGACGGGTGCCGGCGGCCAACGAAGCCGAGGACCTCGCCCTGGTCGGTGATGGGAAGGATCGCGCGGTCGCGGAAGCGGTCGATCAGCCGGCCGGTGCTGGCCACGGTGGCGACACCCGTCGCGGTCATCTCCTGATCGGTGACGCCGTGGGAACGCAGGTGCTCCACCAGATTCGTCCAACCGGCCGGAGCGTAGCCGGGAGCCACCTCGGGGCTGCCGGCCAGGTCGACACCGAAGCGGTCGGCGAGGTAGTCGCGCGCCCAGCCATCCGAGAAGTGGTCTTGGAAGTACGCGCGGGACATGGCGTTGATCTGCAGCATCCGCTCCCGCGTGACCGGACAACCGTCCCACTCGACCGACCGCTTGACCATGGCCTCGACGTCCGCGTCGCTCGGCTCCAGTGGACCCATGACTTCACGGTGCATCGCGGCCATGCTCAGGCCCGTCTCGACGTCGAGCTTGTCGACCTCCGGCCCGGTGGCGGGCGCGCCGGAGGGTGTGTCGTTGTCGCCCGGCGCAGGACCGTACTGCCATTCCTGCTCGGTGGGTGCGTCGGCAGGCGGCGTGGTTCCGTGCCACAGATCCTCTGGAGGCTCATCCTCGGGGTGCGGCAGGTCCTCGTCGTCGAGGTCGGGTGGCGGGTCGGCTAGCACGGCCAGGCGCCAGATCATGGCCATGGACTCGTCGAGGTCTGCCTCTGGCTGCGCCGCAGTGAACATCACGTCCGGGACAGACATCCCGCGCTGAAGGCTGTGCTCCACGGCGGTCACCAAAGAGGGCCACGAGCTGCTCGCGCGCATTCCGGCGGCACGTTCCTCACCGACAGCCCCGACCAGACTCGGCAGCCAACTGGGTGTCAGCGGGTCGGCGGCTGGGGTCTCATCGACGGCCGAGGCTGACGTGTGGCTGCTCAGGCGCCACCACAGGGCACCCGCGGCGTGGTCGTCCGGGAGTGAGCCGGAGGCCGCCGCAGTGAGCACCAGGTTCCGGGCAGGTAGGCCAGCGCGGGACATCGCCGCGACCCGCTCGGCGAGCAGCGGGAGAAACGGATCCCGCGACATGTCGGGGGAGAACTGCTGGAGAAAGCCGCCCCACTCCTTCAGCGCGGGCTGGCGGTCCCTGGCGATCGCGGCGTTGAGGTGGCGCTGCCACGTGGCTTGTGCCTTCTGCATCGTCGGGGGCCCGGTAGGACGCCGGTCCTCAAGGGGTACCTGCATGGCGGCGCGCCACACCTGCACCTCACCCAAGACGCCGTCGGCCGGGCGTGCGGCGCCCTGACGGGCCCACTCAGGTGGCGCCGACTGGGTGCGCGCGTTCTCGCGGACTTGATCAGCCAGACCACGGACCAAGTCCGCCCTGGCCTCCAGATAGGGCCCCCAGGTGGGGTCCTTCTGGAGGCCGTCTGGGACCTGCGGCACCCACGGCAGCGGTCCCGAGCCGGCATTGCGCAACCCCGAGCCGTCCAAGCGCCAGTCCAGGACCGCTGCCGCGTCATGGGCAGTCGCCAGGGTGCGCCCCTTGGCCGCGGCCTGGAGGCGTTCCAGCGGGTCAGCGCCCTGCGCGTCGAGCAAGATCAAGTGAGCCCGCAGGGCTGGCCACGCCGCCTGGTCGGTGATCCCCTCGACGACCTGCTCCGCGACGCGCTCCAGCGTCTGCGCGCGGGGTCCCATGCGCTCTTCGGCGGCGAAGTAGAGGGCATCGACATACCGGGATGCGGCGTCTCCGAGTCGCTGCTCTGGCTGCGCATCGAGGCGCATCTGCGTGGTCGCCGAGACCGGGGAGTCATCCCGAGCGAGGATCCCCTCGAGGATGTTGGTCGCAGTCGGTGGGGCAACGTTGTCAGGCCGGATGACGTTGTGCGGGTCGCCATCACCGACGACCTCGAGATAGATGTCGTTGGACAGGCGGCCTCGCGTGAGCATGGTGTAGACCTGCTGGCGCGACTCTTCACCTGTGGCCAGGCCGTGCATGGCGTCGACCGAGACCCCCTGCGCGGCGTGGACGGTGGTCGCGTAGCCGAGCTCAGTGGACTCAGCGACGTAGTCCCGGGGAAGGGTGACCACGTGCCCGTTCTGGGTGTGTTGGGCGCTGAGCGCACCGCTGTCGTGGACGTCGAGGATCCTCCAGCGGTCACCATTTTTGACCCAGTCCGTGGCGCTCATCCGCATCCGGCGGTCATTGGCACGGGTGATGATGAGGTCACCGACCGAGGCGTTGAGGCCATCCGAGAGGGCTACCTCCCGACCTGGGGAGCCACCCTCGAGTCGGTGAGAGCGGGCGCGCTGATTCAGCTCGGCCACGAGCTCGCGGGTAGGCGCCAGCATGATCGCGTCCAGTCCGCGGGAGCGGTCGGTCTGCCATCCCGCGAACACGTCTTCGGTCAGCGTCGCCAAGTCGCCGACGTGAGCCCGGTTGTTGTCCAGGTAGAAGCCCAGCGCCTCCACGCGGCCTTCCCGCAGGGCCAACGAGGCCGCTCCTTCGGCCGGGTTGGCGAAGCGCATGAGTTCGGTCAAGCGCAGTGAGCCGTGGGTGGCGTCGATGTCGCGCAGGACTCCTCCGGCCCCGATCGCTGCCAGTTGCTGGTCGTCACCGATCAGTCGCACGTTGGCGCCACGGTCGATGATGAACTGCACGGCGCTGTCCAACGAGAGGGTGTCGGCCATACCTGCTTCGTCGATGACCACGAGCGTTTCGGGCCCGATGTCCCGGGCCCACTGCGGTAGGTCGTCGTGCTCGATCCCCCAGGTCAGCTTCGCCAACGTGTCAGTGGAGGTGTCGATCTGCTCGCGCAGCGCGGCGGCGGCCGCAGCCGAGGGCGCGAGCCCCAAAACCGTGCCCCCGGAGTTAGTCCATGCCAAGGACAGGGTCCGCATCGCGGTGGTCTTGCCCGCGCCGGCGGGCGCGATCGCCAGCTGGAGCCGGGCCCCGGAGGTGGCCATGCCGCGCACGAGAGCGGACTGGCCGGCATTGAGGGTGACGCCGTTGGCGGTGGACTCCAGCAGAGCCAAGTCGACGGCCTCGATGGTGGCCGTGCGTCCACCCCGACGCCCCGCAGCCGTGACGATCCGCTTCTCGGCCTGCATGACTCGGGTCGAGCTGTAGCGGGCGGTGCCGTGCACCGTGTAGACGCTGTGGTTGTCCCTGTTTCGGCGCAACTGCTTCGGTTCCGTGATGCCATCGCCGGGGTGAGAGAGACGGACAGAGTGCCGACCGAGGGCCCTATCGACGAGCCGATCCACGACCGCGTCGACGTCTCCCGGTGCCACATCCGCGGCGCGCACCCGACGCTGAGCCTCTGCCCGCACGTGCCAGACCTGCCAGGTGCCGCGGCGCGACTCAACAGCCTGGATGATCGACGAGCTGGTCCGAGACATCCACCGCGAACCGACCCGTGCGCCGAGGTCGACCGTCGGGTGCAGCGCGGCCTGCACCATCTGCTGGACCTTGTCAGGGCCGCCCAACACCTGACGGGCCTGGTCATTCCAGAGCAGGCGCTGTTCCTCCAGAGTCCGTGGCTCCTTCTTTGCCTCCCGTGTCTGCAAGGTGGCCTTCTGCGCCAGGCGGATCGACTCGACTGGCGTCGGTGGGCGGCCGTGGCTGCGTTGGAACTGCTGCGCGAGCTCACCGCGCCGCGCTTCGATGCTGGCCCGCCGCGCCGACCACCACTCGTTCAGCTGGGGGTCGACACCGACCACCTCACGCACCGGGCGCTTGCGTGCGTCGGGGCTCGCACGCTCTGCGAACCGGACGCCCAAGTCATCGCCGAGGTGCTTCTCCAAGGCGGTGTTGTAGGTCTCGGAGGCGGTCACGTTCGCCTTGAACAGCACGCGGCCGTCGATGCTGAGCCACCGCCCGTCCTCGGTCTGGACCTTGTTCGCCACCGCGACGTGGGTGTGCAGGTCAGGATCACCCGCCCGGCTGTCACGGTGGGTGAACGCCGTGGCCACGAGACCTCGAACCTCGAGTTGCCGCACACCGTTGGTGCCGGTGCGGGTGTACAGGGCGTGCTCTTCGATGAACCGCAGCGCGTCCTTGACCGCCGCCTGATGCGCCCGCTCGATCCGCGCAGCGGTCTGCGTATCCGCTACCGCCCACAAGGCACTGACGCTCTTCACGGGTGAGAACGTCAAGTCGTAACCGGCGACAGCGGTGGTCCTCGGCCGCGAGTTCTTGGCGATGGTCGCCGCGACCTCCCGGGCATCCTCCGGATCGCGACCGTGCTCGGTGCGGAAGAACTCGGTCGCCACCTCGGTGCGGATGCGGGCCCGCTCGTCGACCGGGACGGCCCAGTCACGGGGATGACCACGCTCTTCGTTCCAGTCACCCAGACGCTGGGCGACCTCCACCCTGAAGGGGGAGACGTCGTTGGAGTAGACCTTGTACGGCGCACCCAACCGAGCAACCGCTCGGTAATCCCGCTCGGTCAGATCCGCCCCGGCAAGACTGTCTTGACGCTCCTGGGCCAAGGGGTGGTGACCCGAGCCGAACAGCGCCTGCATCTGCTCTGCCGTGACGACCGAGCCGGCCTCGAGTCCGTCGATGTCGTGCATCCCGGAGCCGATCCACATGCCCGGGGCCTCGCCGCGCTCGGTGTAGTAGCTCGTCAGGCCGGTGTGCCCCTTCTCGGTGCTGTCGTGCGCCGCGACCTGGCGGGTCAGGTAGTCATACCCGCTGCCCGCGGTCAGCTTGTGCATCGACATCGTCACACCTAGAGAAAGCCGCGGAATCCGCCCAGGCGGTCAGTCATTGAAACTGAAACGACCGGGAATGCATGAGGTGTGTACGACTTGAGAAGTGGGTGGAACTTCAGGGGTACGTGCGATGGCAGGAACAGGCGGACTGGTAAGGGGTCGGTGAGCGAACGGGCGAAGGGGGACGGTAGGTCGTCGTGGACTGAATGAACGTCAGGGGAGTAGGTGCCGGCTTTGGTCGGTGGAAGTACAGGAGACGAGTGAAGGACGTGTGTCGGAGTGGCTGGTTCGGTGCGGCAGGAGGCGCGGCGCAAGGCGCTGGAGGCGCAGGCCAAGATGAAGGATGAGCGTAAGAAGAAGGAGAAGCGGCTCAGTGGCCTGGGAGTGGACCTGATGACGGCGCTGGAGGAGCGGGACGCCACGGTGCAGCGGTGCGATGCCCGCGCGGGCGCGACGCTGCGGAAGATGACCGATGATGAGGGGCTGAGTCTGCGCGAGGCGCTGGAGTGGTGCGGGCCGCAGCTGAGCCGGGTCGAGGCCGCGCGGCTGCGCAAGATCGGCGCGGACGAGGAGGGCACGGACGAGGCAAGCGCGGTCGACACGCAGAAGAGCGAGCCCGTGACGACGGCGGAGGCCGGGGCGGACTCGGCCGAGCGCCCGACGTGAGTTGTTCGTGACCGCGCGGCGGCTGGACGCAGCGGGGCGTGAGCAACTGGCCGCGTCGGTGGCCGATCCGGACACCGTTAACAGGTGGCGGGCCAAGACGGTCCGCGTGCCGGGATCGGGCTGTCTGTGGTGGACGGGCGCGATCAGCGGACGCGGTCATGGCCGATTCTGGTACGCCCCCGGACGAGTCGTCGTCGCGCACAGATTCGCCTGGGCCAAGGAACACGGGGTGGACTCGCTGGCCGCGATTGAGGTGCTGGGGCATCGCTGTGACAACCCACTGTGCCAACGCATCGACCCCGAGCATGTGGTCGCCTCGTCCTACGTCGAGAACCGGCGCGAGTGGGCCATCCGGAAACAGATCACCGGCTCGCCGTTGGGTGATCCGCGAGGGTCCCGACGGCGAGCCCGGGAGTTGCGCGACCTGGCACGCCGTGACCCGCTGCTCGTGGCAGCAGATCAAGCACGGCTGCGTGCGCTGTACGGGGAGCGGCTGACGCTGTGGTGACACACCGGGAGAGGACGAACGGGTGTCACCACAGCGTCAGGGTCTAGGCCACGGGCACGGTGAGCGCTGCGCACTCACACCGCGCGGCCGCGTCGGTGAGGCGTCCCACTCGCGCAAGTCGGCAGAGGCAATCGTCTGCGGTTCCCTTCGGTGTCGCGCGGATGGGGCTTGGCAGGGCCTCCGCTCGCGGTGTCGGCGTCACGCGAGGGGAGGCCCTGCGGCTTGTGTGGTGTCAGGCGGGGGTGAGCGCGGACCACGCCTTGTGCTTGATCCGGGTCGGCTCGTCGCTGGTCAGCAGCCGCATGGCTCGCGCGTCGGCCTTGCCGGACTTGGCGCGCACCGGGGCGAAGTGGTCGACGTACTCGGCCACCGACTGGTAGCCCGCCCACGCGGTCTGCCGGATGCCGTCCTGGGTGTTCGCGTCGAACCACAGGCGGCTCAAGCTGGCCACACGCTCACGCTCGGCGGTCTTGGCTCGCTTGCTCGCGTCCCGGTCGACCGTGCCGAAGACGCGGGCGGTCAGGTCGGCGAACCCGGCATCGGTCATAGTCGTGTTGATCAGTCGCTCGGCCTCGGCCTCGAACTCCTCGACGTAGGCGAACGTCAGGCCCAGGGCTTCCCGGGCTGCCTGCACGGCGGCCTTGGCGTTGCGCGTGTGCCGGATGCTGATGCTCGACTTGTGCGACCGCAGGGCGGCGGCCTGCGTGTTGGCGCAGACCACGCGAATCGGTGTGACGAGCAGCCGGAATGCGCTCGATCCGTCGTGGCTGTTCAGCGCCACGATGTTGAGGTCGACGCGGTCGCTGCCGCCGACGTTCAGCGACTCCGGAAGCCGCATGGTCACGAAGACCTGACGGCCTCCGCGCAGTGACCCCGCCGTGTCGAAGATCGCGCCGGACTCGTCGGCCAGCCGGTTGAGGAACTCGGCATGGTCCTCGTTCTGCAGGGGGTGGTACGCGCTGCCGACCACGCCCAGCGCCTCCGGGGTCTGCGTGAACGGGTTGGTGCGGACGGTGGCGAAGCCCGGCACGTCGAGCTGCGTCACGCCCTCGGCGGTGATCTCCGACGCCGACAGGGGCACCTTGCGAACGTCCCAGCCACCGAGGTGGCCGATCGTCATCGCCTGCTCGGCGGTGAATGCCTCGCCCTCGAGGGTCGTGCCGAGCCGGTGCCACGGGTCCGTTCGGGCGAACAGGGCGGCGGCGCGGTTTCCGTGGGTCTCGATCTGGTGTGCCATGTCGGGTTCCTCTCCCGTGGTGATGTGCTGATGTTCCTAAGTCTATGCTTTCTATTCTACTGGGGGCGGAGTTCTCCACAGATGAACTCCGCCCCCAGTAGGTTGGGGACAACTCAGGTGGTGGCTGGGCTGGCGCAGGCGGCGCGCAGCTGGTCGACGGCGCTACCGAACCACGCGGGCGGGCGCGGCAACCACGCGGGGACCGGTTCGCGGGTGTGCGGCGACTCCACGAAGTATGGGTACTCACGTTCGGCGTTGTGCCCGTAGCCGACGACGAAGACGATCAGCCAGAAGCCTGTGTCGGCGGTGAACGCGACCCAGCGGGCGGTGTGGGCGGTGAAGTCCTGGCCGCCGGTGTCGCGGGCTTCGCCGTGGGTGGGCAGGTGGACCTCGATGCGGTTCGGGGTGGCGTCCATGGTCAGGCCGCCTGCTCTGCCTCGTCGGCGTCCGTGAGCAGCTGCTCGACCTCGCTGGCCTCGTAGCCCCATCCGGTCAGCGCTTCCATGACGCGCCGATCCCACGTGCTCGGGTTGCGCCAGGTGTGCACGTCGGTGCTGTCCTCCCATGCCAGCAGCACGGCGGCGAGGGTGCGCATCGTCAGCGCCTTGGTCGTGGCCGGCTGGGTGGACAGGTTGGCGCACTCGGCGGCCACGGCACGGTAGTCCCCGTGCTCGCTGTCGCTGCCGAGCGTGGTGCGCAGCATCGCGTGGCTGTTCTGCATCGCCTTGGTGAGGCTGTGCGGGGCGATGATCATCGCCTCGCAGATGATTGCCTCGGCCCCCTTCGGCGGGGTCTTGCGGGTGACGAAGGAGGCCAACCACTCGCGGCGCACGGTTTCCGCGCTGCGCCAGGCGGCGTTGTTCTCGCGCACGCGGCGGCGCTCCTGACGCTCCGCTTCGGCCCGTGCCTCGACCTCGGCGGGGTCAGTCTCGGCGGCGGGGGAGGGGTCGGACGGGTCCCGCTGGTAGCGGTAGCGCAGCCCAGCGGCCTCGGGGTCGGTGCACACCCACGTGTGGACGTAGACCTCTCGGGCCTCTTCCTCTTGTGCGTCCTGCTCAGCGTCGTCTTCGTCGTCGCTCTCGGGGTACTGCCATTCGAGGGAGACGACGACCGCGAGACCGGGCAGGGCCTCGCGCTGCTCCTGGGTCACCTCCTCGCCCTCAGTGGTGACGAGGTTGTCCAGCCGCAGCCGGAACAGATCGCCGGGGGCAGGGCAGTCGTCGGGGTCGAGGGCCGGGACGCCCTCCGCCCGCAGCCGCTCGGCCTCGGCCTGCAGCCCTTCGCGCTCGGCCCGCTCGTCGCGCAGCCGCTGCACGGTGTGGTCGATGGGGTGGCCCCAGTCGATCGACCGTGCGAGCCGCGCCGTGGCCGCTTCGTCGTCCTCGAACTCGGCCAGGGCAGCGGCCTGCGTGAGCGTCAAGCCCTGTGTGTCCATGCGCTCTCGTGTCGCGTCGCTGCCGACGACGGCCAACGCGGCGTTGACCGTCTCGCGCTTGACGGCGGTGCGCTTGGCAATCTGGGCAGCCGAGACACCCAGCAACGCCAGCTGCTCGACCCCGTCGCGCATCTCGCTCTCGTGCATCCCAGCCCGGTGAATGTTCTCGGTCATCTGGTCGATGATCCGGTCAGCCTCCTCGGGTGGCTCGACGATGCGCACCGGGACGGTGCCGCTCGGTGTGCCAACGTCGGCGGCAGTGAGGGTGCGGCGTTGCCCGCGCTGCACGACCAGAGTGCCCTCGTCGTCCGCGTGCACGGTGATCGCCTCGATCACTCCACGCGCCTTGATCGACGCGGCGAACTCCTTCGCCTTCGGGTAGGTGTCCAGGCGAACATTCGCGCCGATGGTCAAGATCTTCGGGTCGACCTCAACGACCTGACCGACGGCGTAGGCGGTAGTGGTGCTCATTGTTCTGCTCCCGTGTGTGTAAACTAGAAAGAACTGATAACTGCGATTCTCGCGAATCGAGGCACCGCATGGCAGAGCCAACAGGCGTTGTGGATGGCCGGGGGAGTCAGGCGCGCCTTGGGGATGGACGCCGGGCCGCGACCGGCCCTCTGGTTCGATGGACAGTGACCAGCTCGAGGCGGCCGGAAATGCACTCGGGTGGGTGTTAGTCCGTCTGAGAGGCTTGGAAGGAGTCGATGATGCGGGAGAGTGACAGCCCGGTCGGGCTGTACTGGGATCCAGAGACCTGGGGCCGAGCTCGAGCGGCGTACGTCTCGGACCTTGACCGGGACCCTCAGTGTCCGGACGCCTACATCGGGTGGCTCCACCGGGCCATCGGGCAGCACATCGAGCGCGGCCATCGGAGTCGAGCAGAGGCCGGAGTCGAGCAGCCAGCTCGTCGTAGTTCCGGACAGGGTTTGACCCGCACCTACCCGCTGAGGGACTCCCTAGTGGAACGCATGGAAGACGCGATCGCCGATGACCGCCAGGAGAACGGCCGCTTCCTCGGACCCTCGGCGTTTGTGCACGAGGCCGTCACGCTGGCTATCGACGAGGCGATCGCGCGCCGCGGTGGAAGCGAGCTGCCCCCGCCACCAGCCAAGTTGACCACGCGTCCGCGGCGCCGAGGTGCCCAGAACCGGGAAGTTCCTCGATGACGGGCATCAACGATGCCGTGCTGCATTCGGCCAGAGCCCGCCGGATCTGGCGTAGACGAGAGACACGACGATCGCCCAGGGCGCCCATGGCGTGGGGCCCCGCCGAGCTAGACGCTGGGGTTCATCGATCAGGGCTCCAGATCAGTGGGCCGGTCCGCGTGGGTCGCCGCCGCCAGGGGGCCGGCGCTGCTCGAGACGTCGCCCATGGCCGGGGGGCGTCGCCAGATGTTGGATCTCGTCGGCGGTGAGTTCTTCCGGGGGCCGGCGCCGCTTGTCGACCCACTCGTCGCGGGCACTGCTCATCTCGCGAAGCGTGGGGAGGTCTGGCGTCCCTTCGACCGTGGCGTGATAGTGCCGGGGCGCGAAGTAGCGCATGAGAGGTTGGGCCAGACTGAGCGATCCGGTCCCGCTGGCGTAGATGTCGCCGGCGCGGATAAGCGCCTCGCGGGTGCGGGAGACGTCTGTGGTGGAGCGACCGAGCATGGCTGCGACGCGACCGGATTCGGCCGGGGAGTCGCACATGGACATCGCGGTCATGTAGGCGCGTTGGACGTTGCCCATCTGCTCCCAGCGAGGGAGGAGGTACATGCGGTTGACCTCTGCCTGTGCTGTGGGCGTGGCGCGATGTACGTCCTCGACATAGATAGTGGGGGGACTGCTTGTGCTCCACGTGGCTGCCGCCAGGATCTGCACGTGGGCGGGGTACCCGTGGGTGATGCGGTAGAGCTCCTCGACGGCTTCTTCCGTCCAGTCGGCTCCGTGGTCTCTAGCCAGGGGGCGCAGTGCCTTCGTGGTGTCCTCCAGGCTGAGGTACTGCTCAAGTGGCTCGAAGGTGAAGAGCCGGCTGGGGTTGCTGATCAACGGGTGACCTGGGTCTGGGCCCATCATTTTAGCCAGGGTGTTGGGCAGGCCGGTGGCCACGAAGACCACAGGTTCGGCCGCGTGCCAGTTGTTCAGATGATTGAGCACCCCACCCAAGGCCTCGACGTCCGCCCCTGCCGTCATCTGCAGCTCGTCGATGCACAGGATGACCCCGCCGCTGCCTTCACCTCGAAACATGCGCGCCAGGTCCGCCACTGCGTTGGCGATGGCCGTCGTGTTGTAGGGATCTGGGCGCGCTTGGGAAGCAGGTGCGCGCGATATCGAGGCAGAGACGCCGGCGACGCCCAAACTAGCCCCGGTGATGCGGGTCAGGGACTCCAAGGCGCCCGCCCACGAAGGACTCCGCCTGGGGTGACCAGAGACCGCTTCAAGGAGCGCGGCGCTGAGGGTTGCGTGACCCGACGCCTGGAAGGACAGCTGCAGGTAGCCACGGGTCTCCGCGATCTCGGCGCAGCGCTTCATCATGACGGTCTTGCCGACACCGCGATTGCCTGTGAGAACAAGGTCTCGCGCCCCAGGTCGTCCGCGCCGCGACGCGTCCGCCAGCATGTTCTGCCACGCCTCTTCGAGCCGTTCACGACCGGGGAGGTCGCCGGCGGGGACATGTCCTGCACCAGGGGAATAGATCTGTGGCTGCACGGTCAACCTTCCTTACATAGGAGCACATAAGTTATCACAGTTTATGTACCCATAGGCGGATCACGGAGTGATCGTTCGTGGAGCCGTGCGGCCGCGGAGTTGTTCGGGCTGGGGGCCGGCGGCGTCTCTACACCTACAGCGCTGCGCGACGACCCTCCGTGGGCGTCCGCCTGACGGACTGACCGCGCCTGACGGGCTGGGGAGTCGGTGCGGCGGTGATCCGTGCTGCGCAGGTCGGTTGCTCGGATCGCTGCAAGCATCCAATCCCGCTTTGGCCACGACCTCCACCCTGGTAGCCTCCCCGTGCGGAGGTGCGCAGTGGACTTCGGGATCGTCGGGCTTCAGGTGGCACCCGCCCGCGCCGGTGTCGGTGCACGCCTCGACGCCCTCGACGTCCTGGTGGGCGAGCACGCCTCCGGCCACGACCTCATCGTCACGCCCGAGTTGGTGCTGACCGGCTACGGGCCGTCGCCGGCGGACGCGGTCCCGGACGCCGTCGTCCTCGACCGACTCGCAGCGATCGCGGCGCGGCACGACGTGGCACTCGTGGTCGGCCACGCCGTGACGATCTGCGGCGCCGTCCGCAACGCGGCCGTGGTCGTCGACCGGCGGGGCCGGGTCCGCGCGGTCCACGCCAAGGCCCACCTCTTCGGCGACGAACGCGAGTGGTTCACCCCGGGCGACGGAGCGCCGGTCGTCGTCGACCTCGACGGCCTCCGCGTCGGCGTCGCCCTGTGCTACGACGTGGAGTTCCCCGAGTACGTCCGGATGGTGGCCGACGAGGTCGACCTAGTTGTCGTCCCCGCGGTGCTCTTCGGTTCCCCGGCCGTCACCCGCCCGATCCTCGACTTGGTGCTCCCGGCCCGAGCGTGGGAGTGCCGGTGCTACGTCCTCTACGTCAACGTCGCCGGCGACGCCGTGACGCAGGGCGTGGGATCGAGCCGGCTCGTCGGCCCGGACGGGACGGTCCTGTCCGGGTGCGGGCCTGCCCCCGACGTCCTGCGGGCCACGGTGCGCACGAGCGTCGTAGCGACGGCCCGCGCCGAGCTGGACTACCTGCGTGATCGTCGCCCCACCCTCTACTCCGGCCACCGAGCCGGCGCCCGCGCGCTCTGCCGCGCCGGCGTGCCCCCCGACGACGTCGCGGCCACCCAGGTCGCGACGGCCAACCAGCGCCACCCGGACACGGAGGAGACGCAGCCATGACCAACGCATTTCGTCACGATCGGAATCCGACCGTGGGACATCGAGCTCGGCAGGCTCGTCTGGGTGGTAGTTCCGCTGTTAGTAGTCGTGGTGGTCTACAGCGTGCTCAAGGACTGAGGTGAGCCAGGACCGCTGAGGTCCGTGCCGCCAGCGCCCCAGGTTGCCGTGAACGGTGCAACGGTGGCAGCGGCGGTAAGCCAGCGTCCTCTAACACCGATCCTAGGCGGATGGCGACCCTACTGACCCCGGATGGCAGAACGAGCTTCGCCGAGGTCGAGCGGCGCGCGCTCGAGCACGCCGCCGAGGTCTCGGCCCTCGGCGTCAGGCCGGGCGACCGAGTCGCCCTCAAGGCCGCGAACTCGGCCGAGTGGGTCGCCTGGTTCCTTGGACTGGCGCATGCCGCCGCCTCGATCGTGCTCGTCGATCCGCGCACGCCGCACGCGCTCACGACCCGGCGCCTTGCCTCGACCGGCGCCGAGCTGCTCGTGACCGACGAGCCCGGCCCGTGGCTGGGCCGCATTCTTCCTGTGCTGACCTGTGGCCGAACGACGTCAGGGGACGACGCCAGCCCGTCCGGCATCCTCGACCTCGAGCGCTGGTGCGCACTGCCGGACGCCCTCGTGATGGCCTCCGGGGGCTCGACCGGCGAGCCCAAGCCCGTCGCCAAGTCGGGCACGGCGTTCCTGGCGAACCTCGAGGCGAACATCGAGGCGATGGGCCACCGCTCCGACGACGTCTTCTGGCCGATCCTGCCGCTGCCCCACCAGTACGGGCTGGGCATGGCGATGATCGCCTGGCGCCTCGACGCCGACCTGGTGCTCTGCCAGGCCGAGCGGATCGATGTCGGTCTGCGGCTCGCGGGACCGGCCGGGGTGAGCGTGGTCGACGGCATCCCGACGACGTGGCGCACGCTGCTGGCGCTGGCCGAGCGGCGGTGGGACGTCGCTCGGGCGCTCGAGAAGGTGCGTCTGCCCTGCAGCGGTGCCGCCCCATTGCCTCCGGCCCTGGCCGAGCAGGGTCGGCGCCGCTTCGGCGTGCCGCTGCTCGACAGCTATGGCAGCACCGAGCTCGGCAACCTGACTTTCGCGGTGCCAGATTGTCCGACGGCCTGCGGACCTCCGGTCCGCGGCGTCCGAATCGAGGTGCGTGCTGGTGACGGGAGCAGCCTGCCGGCGGGCCGGATGGGGGAGATCCACGTGTCCTACGAGCACGTGATGTCGGGATATCTCGTCAACGACAGGATCGACCCGGTCGAGGTCGTAAACGGCTGGTGCCCCACGGGCGATCTGGGCAGCCTCGACGCCGACGGCGCGCTGCACGTCATCGGTCGGGCCGAGGTGCTGGGCCGCGGGCCGACCCGGATCTACCCCGCCGCTGTCGAGCACTGCCTGCGGGAGGCGGGAGCGCCCGGGGGCGTCGTCGTCCTCGGTGACCAGCGGCGCGGTCGGCTGGTGTGCTTCGCCGAGGCACGCTCGGAGGACCAGCAGCGCCTCGTGCGACGACTGGTCGAGACCGTGTGCGTCGGCGAGGAGGCGATCGACGACCTGCGCCTCTTGGCGGGGATACCTACCAACCTCAACGGCAAGCCAGACCGGGCCGCGCTGCTCCGGCGCCTCAACCGCGATGACCCCGCGTGCTTGGGGAGGGGCATCGGCCAGGACGCCTCGTGACGGCGCCCGACTTCCCGTTCGACCACGTCGGTTGGCTGGAAAACCCGCATGGCATCGGTCGGGTGAGCGCGCAGCATGTCGGGCGCACGGTCGCGGTGATCGGCGCGGGCATCGCCGGCACCGTCGCGGCCGACGCGTTGCGCGCGGTCGGCCTCCGGCCGGTCGTGTACGACGGGGTAGGTGTCGGCGGCCGGATGCGGTCGGTGCCGCTCCGACGCGATGACCCTTACCCGGCCGAGCTGGGGGCGATGCGCTTCTCGACCCGCGATCATCTAGTCGCGCACTACCTGCGCGATCTCGGGCTCCGCACCTACCCGTTCCCCAACCCGTTGTCGCCGGCCGCGCCGAGAGCGCTGATCGACGTCGGCGGGGTGCGCCGCGTAGTGAGCCGCGGCAACCTGCCGGCCGACCTCGCCACCGTCGACCGCGCCTGGCGGGCAACCATCGAGGACGTCGCGGATGTCAGGCTCGTGGGCGCCGCGCTCGCCGAGCAGGACGCGGGCACGGTGCTGCGGATCTGGCCGAAGATCGTGCGCGCCCTCGACGAAGTCTCGCTGAGGTCGGTGCTGCTCGAGTCGCCCCACTTCGCCAACCGGACCAGCCGCGACCTGTTCGGGCAGGTCGGGTTCGGCAGCGGCGGGTGGGACACCGACTTCGACAATGGCGTCCTCGAGACCCTCCGGGTGGTGGCCGCAGGCCTCGATACCGACCACGTAGGTGTCGTAGGCGGTTGCCAACAGCTGCCCCAGATGCTGTGGGACCGGACCCGTGCCGTCACTGGACAGGAACGGCTCGGCGGCGAGGTCGCCGCCGTCGACCGGGACGGTGCCGAGCTGGTAGTCACCGAACAGTCCGGTCGCAGCACCCGGCACGCCGCAGTGGTCAGCACCGCCCCCGTGCGCCACCTCCTGGTGCGCCTGCAGGTCGCCGAGGAGCTCCTCGCGCCGGACGTCGTCCGCGGGGCCGAGGACATCCACTACATGGCGTCCTCGAAGGTCGTCGTCCCGGTCGACCGCGCCTACTGGCTCGACCCTGGGCAGGAGTCCCTCCTAAGCATCCTGACCGACCGGTACCCGCGCGCGGTGTACCTCTTCGGGGAGAGCCCCGACGGCCCCGGCACGGTCTGTCTCTCCTACACCTGGAACGACGACGCCGACGTGTTCCGGGGCATGGGTGCCGAGGAGCGGGCTGAGGTCTGCCTGCGCTACCTCGACGGCGTCCTGCCTGGGCACGGCATCCGTCAGCACCGGCGCGGTCCCGCGGTTGCAGTCACGTGGGACGAGCAGCCGGGGTGCGCGGACGCGTTCAGCCAAAACCTGCCCGGGCAGTATGACCTGCAGCGGGGGCTCTACTGCGACTTCGTGCGGTCGCGCCTGCCTGGCTTCGGCTTCTACGTCGCCGGCGACGACGTGTCGTGGACCGGTGGGTTCGCCGGTGGGGCGATCGCCACGGCGCTCAACGCCGTGTGGGCGGTGGTCCGTGACCTCGACGGCTCGTCCCCGCCTTCGAACCCGGGTCCGGGCGACCTGTTCGCCGAGCTGGCCCCGGTCGAGCGCGATCCCATCGAACCGGGAGCGTGAGTCACGCGAGGACGGCCACGGCAGCGACGTGCGGTCCGACCACGTCCCACCAGCCGCCCACACGTACGGGCGCGACGTCGTCCGGGACGCGCACGGTCGCGGTGAACATGTGGTCGGCGCCGAGTGACACCGTCACGTCGCGGTAGCCGATCGGCGTCCGCAAGACGGGGTGCACGGCCTTGTACGTCGCCTCCTTCGCCGCGAACGCCACCGTCTGACCGACGGCGCCTGCGACCGCCACGACCGTGTTCTGCTCGTCGCCCCCGAGCAGGACCGCGACCTCCTCGGGCGGAAGCGGCGAGCGCGGGGCGACGTCGACCCCCACGCCGCGGTGGTTGACCGCGACAGCGGCGACGGCGAGGTCGGGCAGGTGGCTGATGCTTCCCACCCGCCCGGCCGGCCACTGAGGGGCGCCGAGCCGGTCGGCGCCGAGCCCGACGACGTCGGTGCCGCTGGCCGAGAGGGCCTCACGCGCCAGCCGGCGACCGACCGCGAACTGGGCGCGCCGCGCGGGGCCAGCTCCGCGGATCAGGCGCGCCTCGACCTCCGGCAGGTCGCCGAGGGCGTCGGCAACGACGTCGACCGGTGCTGCCCGCAGAAGAACGCCGCCAAGGTGGACCCGGTTCCCAAGGCGGACAAGCGGTGGGGAGGGCTGCGGCATAAGGAGTCCTCGACGGCGACTGTTGCGTCGATCGGCGGAAGGGCCGTCCGACCTCGGTGGCGGGGTCATATCCGGTCCACACTGTGCTACATGAAGTTCGAAGCGATCGTCAAGGACCTGATCGAGGAGTTTCAAACGTCCTCGTCTGCCACGATGTCGGACGGCCCCTCGGGACGCTCGACCGACGCGCTGGTCGCCACCGGGACCGAGCTGGTGATGCAGGTCGTCGCCCAGGTTGCCGAGTCGGTCGAGCGCGTGCGCGCCGGCTCCGACACGTCGTTCGCCCCCGGGCCGGAGGCCGCCGAGAAGCCGGCACCGGACCGCAGCACCAGCGAGATCGAGGCCCTCGTGCGCCGGGTGGTCAACCAGACACGCGGCCTCGCCTCCCAGGACCGTTCGGACCTGGTGCGTCAGCTGGCCCGGCCCGACCTGTTGCTGTCTGATCGCGGTCGGGCATCCCAGTCGGCGGACACCGTCCGAGGGCGCGTCGAGCTGTGACGACCGAGGTGGTGCGGGCGGCCGAGGGGGTCGTGCGACACGAGTCCTTCACCGTCGGCGCGGAGCCACCGCGGGTCTTCGTACACATCGGCGCCGACCCGGTGGTCGTGGAGCTGGTCGAGGGGTCGCACCAGGCGGAGGTGCACGTCGCGCTCGACAGCACGATCGACGGGACCGGGCATTACGGGCGCTTCGTCCGGGCCGTGCGCGAGGCCGCGCTTGGTGCCGACGCCGACTCGGAGGAGGGCCTGCGCTGCCACCTGCTGTCCTCGACCGAGATCACCTACTCCTCCTTCGACCGCCAGCTCGTCGTGCGGAGCCCGCAGCGCGGCGCGGTCCGTTTCGGCACCGTCGCGATCACCGTGCGCGTCTCCGCAGGGTCCGACCTCGTCGTCCGCGGGGATGTTGTGACCCTGGACACTGTCGGCATTGCCGGCAGCGTCCGGGTCAAGGCATGCCGGG
The DNA here is from genome assembly GCA_030453295.1 of Janibacter sp. Lineage (GTDB taxonomy): Bacteria > Actinomycetota > Actinomycetes > Actinomycetales > Dermatophilaceae > Janibacter. Next base: position 32,194 of record JAKDKQ010000001.1, on the reverse strand, counting down.
GCGAGATCCACGTGGTCTCGGCGTCGTCCTTCGACCTGCGGCTGCGCCGGGGCAGCGCCCTTGTCGACACCGTGCACGGAGCCGTCGCCGCGGACCTGCGCGCTGCCTCCCTGAACGTCGCCGACCTCGGCGGCGACGCCGACGTCGTCTCGTCGAGCGGCGCGGTCGCGCTGACCCTGCGGCCGGAGGGCGCGGTCGACCTCTCCCTCGGTACCGGGGGAGAGGTCGACCTGTCGGGCCTGCCGCCGGTCGTCGAGTCTGCGGACGGCGGCCCGGTTTGGGAGCAGCACGGCGGCGGTGCCGCAGCGCGCCGGGTCTCCGTCACCTCCGGCAGCGGCGACGTCCGGCTCTCGCGCGGCGGACTCTGATGCTCGGAGGCACCGTCCGCTTTTCACAACGGCACCGGCTCGCGACGATCCTTACCTGGCTGGCCGCCGTCGTCGCCGCCGTCGTCCTGCTGCCCGGGCTCGGCTCGGTGACCGAGTCCGAGCAGGCGGCGTTCCTTCCAGACTCGGCCGACTCCGTGGTGGCCGCGGAGGTCGAGGACGCCGCGTTCCCCGACGACGACGTCAGCACGGCCGTGCTGGTCGTCAGCCTCGAGTCGGGGGCTCCAATAGCCGACTCGCCCGACGTCGTCCAAGGGCTGGTGATGGCGCTGGAGGACGCCGACATCGAGCACTTGGTGGCAGTGGGCAGCCACGAGGCAGCGATCTCCGAGGACGGCACGGTGCAGTTCGTCAACCTGTCCCTGGTCGACGTCGACGCGGAGGAGTCGGACCGGACGGTCGAGCGGGTTCGAGAGGTGGTGGCCGAAGCCACCCCTGAGGGCGTGATCGCCGAGCTTACCGGCAATGCCGCCCTCAACCACGACAGGCGGGAGGCTGCGGCCGAGTCCGAGCTTGTCATCTCCATCGCCACGGTCGTGGTGATCCTCGTACTGATGCTGCTCGCCTTCCGTGGGCTCCTCGCGGCGCTGCTGCCGGTGCTGGTCGTCCCGGTCGTCTACGAGCTCGCCGCGCGGAGCACCGCCGGACTCGCCTCGCATTGGGGCTTGCCAGCCGAGGAGAACCTGTCACTGATCTTGACCGTCGTCCTTTTCGGGGTCGGAACCGACTACGTGCTCTTCATCCTGTTCCGCTTCCGCGAGGGCCTGCGGGAGGGGTTGGAGCCGCGCGAGGCTCTTGAGCGTGGGACCGTACGGAGCGCCCCGGTCCTCGGCTCGGCCGCGCTCACCGTCACCATCGCCTTCGCCTCGCTAGGGCTCGCGACGCTCGGGTTCTACCGAACCCTTGGTCCCGGCCTGATCGTGTCGGTCCTCATCATGTTCCTCGCGTCGATCACCCTCGTCCCGGCGGTTCTGTCCCTGCTCGGACGTGGCGTCTTCTGGCCCTCGCGGCCGTGGCGCCGGCAGCCCAGGAGTCGTCTGGTGGGTGCCCTCGCCTCCGGTGTTGTCAAGCACGCCGGACTGGCCGCCACCGTGGTGGTCGCGCTGCTGCTCGGCGGCGCCGCCGCCGCGACCGCCTTCCAGCCCAACTTCAGTACAACGTCGGCGCTGGACCCGTCCACCGAGTCGAGTCGCGCCCTCGACACACTCAGCGACTCCCTCCCGGCCGGCACCCTCAATCCCACGCGCGTCGTGATCACCTCCGAGGCGGGGATCGACGAGGCCGTCGTCGAGCAGTTCGCCAGCGAGCTCGCCGGTCGCGACCTGCCGGGCGAGGTGGCGCCGGGGCCGGTCGCCGAGAGCGGCGACGCCGGCAAGGTCGTCTTCGCCTTCGACGAAGACCCGCTGAGCAACGAGTCGCTCGACGCCTTTGAGGACCAAGTCCGACCGGCCGCCGAGTCGGTCGCGGCCGACCTCGGCGTCGACGTCGTGCTGACCGGCGCCACTGCCACCTCCGTGGACCTCCGCACGGCCAACAATCGGGATTTGATGCTCATCGGCGGCGTGGCCTCCCTGGCGATCATGCTCGGGCTCGTGCTCGCCCTGCGGGGGCTCGTGGCCGGGGTGACTCTGGTGGCGGCGATCGTGCTCGTCGTCGTCGCCGCGCTCGGCGCCAGCGTCGTGATCTTCCAGAAGCTCCTGGGCGATCCCGGTCTGGCCTTCAACGTCCCGATCGTGCTGTACGTGTTCGTGCTCGCGATCGGCACCGACTACACGATCCTCGTGATGCTGCGCATCCGCGAGGAGCGGGCCCGCGGAGGTGATCGCGTCGAGGCCGTCCGTGCAGCGATAATTCAGGCGGTTCCGTCGGTGGTCGCTGCCGGCCTCATCCTCGCCGGCACGTTCGCTGCCCTGATGCTCTCCGGGGTGCCCTCGACGGTGCAGCTGGGCGCCGCCGTGTCCATCGGCATCATCCTGGCGGCGGGGCCGGTCGCCTCGGTTCTGATACCGGCCGTCGCGGTGCTCTTGGGCGACCGGCTCTGGTGGCCGTCCCGCGCCGGAGCCCAGCGCGACCGCTGAGGCCCCGGTTCGACCCCTCAGGACCGGGCTGAGCCCGACCCGGACCACGTCCCGCGAGCGACGAACTCGCGGGGCGTGGTCGCGTTCGTCTGACGGCCCCGCGAGATACCCCTCCGGCGCGCGTCGAACCCTGCGGGCGTTGCACTGATCGAGAGAACCCCGGTGCAGGGCTGCCTCACCTGGGGTTCGACTGTCTCTCGCCACGACCCGGGCGAGAAGCACGATTACCGTCTGGAACGTCCCCACAATGTCTGACGGAAGGGTGAGGGGGTGCGGTACATGTTCAACGACGTGATGGTTGAGGAAGAGACCACCGACGAAGTCTCAGCGATCGACTTCGGCTGCTGAGACCCGACGACGGACGGCGCGTAAGTGCCGCCCATCCGCGGTGTCCCGGGGGCACAACCTGTTCCCGGGGCACCCGTCTCTGCTCGGCCGGCGCGGTGTCACTGGCGCCGCCCGGACGAGTTCCGCGGAACAGGTACGGAGGGAGATCAGATGGTCACGCAGATTATGGCGGGGGCACAGGCTGCGGCCGCCCAGGAGGTGCGGCCCTCACGCTTCACCTACGCGGTGCCGCACGACGACGGAGGGCTCGTCGTTTACAACTCGATGCGCGGTGCGATCACCTACGTGCCCCAGTCCCACGCCGACGCCGCGCGTGAACTGCTGGGCAACCGGACCGCCGTCCACCGCCGGCCCGACCTGCCCCAGGAGCTTCGGCCCATGCTCGACGGCCTCCTGACCCGCGGGTTCATCGTGCCCGACTCCGACGACGAACTGCAAGACGCCGCCGACCTGCGCGAGCAGCGCGTCGCCCGCACCGACCGGCTCGAGCTCATCTTGATGCCCACGGAGTCCTGCAACTTCCGGTGCACATACTGCTACGAGGACTTCGGTCTCGACCGGATGCTGACCGGCGTACAGCGCGGGGTGACCGAGCTCGTCCGACGGCGCCACGAGGAGTCAGGTCTCACCTCGCTATCTGTCTCCTGGTTCGGCGGCGAGCCGCTCGTCGCGCTCGACGTCGTGGAGAACCTGAGCGAGTTCTTCATCGACTACTGCGCCGCGAATGACATCACCTACACCGCCGGCATGACGACCAACGGCTACCTGCTCACTCCTGAGACCGCCCGCCGGGTCACCGACCTTGAGGTGCGTTCGTTCCAGGTGACGCTGGACGGCCCACGTCACACCCACGACGACACCCGCTCGCTGATGGGCGGGCAGGGCTCCTTCGACACGATCATGACCAACCTGCGCGGTCTCGCGGCCGACACCGACCTCGACCTCGATGTCATGCTGCGCACGAACTTCACCCCCGAGAACGTCGGAAGCGTGCCAAGCCTCGTCGAGGAGATCGGCGACATCGCAGCGCGAGACGACCGGTTCACCGTCATCTTCCGTCCGGTCGGCCGGTGGGGTGGCCCGGACGACGACGCCATCTCGGCCTGTACGGGCAAGGACGCCGAGCTACTCAAGCTCGACTTGAACCTGCACGCGTCCGACGCAGGCATGGGCGTCGGTGACACCAAGATGCTCCGCCCTGGCGGGACCGTCTGCTACGCCGCGAACCCGTGGTCCCTGGTGGTGCGTCCCAACGGACTGCTCAACAAGTGCACCGTCGCACTGCGCATGGCCGAAAACATGGTCGGCCGGCTTGAGCCCGACGGCACCCTCCAGCTCGACGACGAGCGGATGAAGCTCTGGACCGCTAACGACGAGACCCAGGACTCCGGCTGCCGGTCCTGCGCGTTCCGGCCGTCGTGCCAGGGCGCGCACTGCCCGCTGATCCGAGTCCAAGACGGCGTGCGTCCCTGCCCGTCGGTCAAGACGTGGATCGGGCCCAACCTGCAGACCTTCGCCGACCTGCAGCGGCAGGGCGTAGCGGTCGTCGGCGGTGCGACATGAGCAGCTCGGCGTCGTCCGACGGCCCTCGGGTGGCGACCGACGTCGACGGCTGCGTGACGCTGTGGGCCGACCACGAGGATTGGTGGGTCGCCGAGCACGCCCGGGGGCAGGAGCGGGTCCGTGCTGCCGGACACCGGGCACCCGACGGTCTCGCCGCCGGCAGCGTCGGGGGTGGCTTCATCGCCTGGAGTGGCACGACCGCCGAGGCCCTGACACTCGACGGCGACGTGCTCCACGCCGGGGTGAGCCGGACCGTCCCGCCCGCCCTCCAGGCCGTAGCGGCCGTCGGCGTCCGTGGCCGCGGCGTGCTACGCGAGATCTGGTGCGGAGTGGACGCCGCCGGCGGCGTGCACGTGCTCGGGTGGGACGGTGAGAGCCCCACGACCACGGAGGTCCGCGTGCCGGGAGCATGTGGCGTCTTCGTCAACCGGCGCCTGCGGTGCTTCACCGTGCTGGGGGAGACGGTCACCGTGATCGCCCCGGACGCCGCCGAACCCGCGCCCTGGGTCGCCGGCGCGTTGCCAGGGAACTCGACGGCCCGTGCCGTCGCCTTCGACGAGGTGCTCGAGGTCGTGTGGCGCGCCGAGGAACACGTCCTGGTGGCCGAGGGGCTGCGCGCGGGCCGCTTGGTCGAGATATACCGCATCCCGGTGGCCGCTGGGGTGACCGAGCTAATCGTGAGCGGCGGCGGCGAGTGGCTCCTGCTGGGTCGCGACCACGGCGACGACACACTCCTCAACGTCGCCGCCCGGCGCGAGATGGCGCTGCCAGACGACGTCGCCACTGCCACCGTGCGCGCGTTCGGGTACGACGCCCGGCTGTGCGCCCTGTCCGAGCACGGCGTGGTCGCGGTCGACCTCCCGGCGCGCGCGGAGCTGCGTGACGTCACCGTCGGCACCAGCACCGCCGCCTGGGACGGGCGGATGACGAAGACCAGCTCGGTGGCGCTGCGGCGCGATCCCACGCCGCGACCCAGCAGCCGGAGGACGGTGGCCGGCCGTGCGTGACGGGACGCTGTTCAGCGAGGGGACCCGGCTGGTCCGTCAGGACCTACGCGAGCTCGCCCGGCGCTGCGCCCGCTCGATCGAGCAGCGGGGCCGGTCCCTGCCCGACGCGGTGGACGACGTCGCCACGGCGTTCAACCGCGGCGCGCTCGTGATGACCATGGTGGGCGACGCCGACCGTGCCGAGACCATGTGTCATCAGCTGATCGGGATCCTCGAGAGTCACGGAGGGAGGTCTGCCCGCACGCCTGCCTTCGGCTACGCGCTGCAACCGCGGCTCAATCTCGGTCGGCTCCAGCTGCGGCGCCGCGAACTAGAGGACGCCCTCGAGACCTACCGCCAAGTGTACGAACTGTCGCTGCGCGCGTTGCCGGAGCCAGCCGCGGCGATCCAGCGGGCCTACGTCGTCGACACCACCCGGGCGTTGCTGTTGACGGGCGACCTGGACCGGTTGCGCGACCAAGTGCGCGCGTGGCGCGACGACCCGGCGTTCGTCGGGCTGTTCCAGGTCGTCGAGGCTGGCGTCCTGGCTGCGGCCCCGATGGAGCAGCTTCAAGGCTGCTGGGGGCTCGAGGAACCGACCTTCGAGCGCGTGGTGCTGCGTTTGCACACGGCGCGGCGGCTCTTCGAGTACGGGGACGTCGACGCCGGCAACGAGACCGTGCTGGCTACCTACTTCTGTGCACACGCCGTCATCGACGACCTCGACGACAGCGAGCGCGGCAAGCTCTTGGGCTACTTGGCGCGACTCCTAGAGCGGGGCGGCGAGTCGCTCACGGCCGCGACGACGTGGGAGTCGGTGGCCCGGATTGCCGAGATCACCGGCGACGAGGTCTTCTTGGCCGACGCCCTCGGCGGCATCGCCCGCACGAGCGCCGACGCCAGACGTTGCGAGGAGGCGGCCCGGCACCTGCACGAGCTGCGCTCGGAGTCGCTGTACGTCGCCATCCGCGGCGACTTGGGGGCCGTCCTGACCCAGGACATCCCTGAACTGGCACGGCTCGAGTGCGTCGCTGCGCGCTTGGGACGCCGGTACGACGTGGAGGAGGTAGCACGATGACGTTGCTCCTCGAGAAGACCACCGCACTCGGTCTGCTGCTTGGGGGCTGGTCCGAACTCGACCGATGCTGGGAGGAGGAGCCCTTCGTCGTCCGCGGGCTGCCGCCGTTCGACGACGTCTGCTCGCTTGACGACGTCAACCGACTCGTCTTCGAGGAGGTGCACGACCGCAGCTTCTTCCGCCTCTTCGACGGCGGCGTGGAGCAGCCGGCCACCACGGCCGCCCGCCGTCGCGAGCGCAGCTCCGGCGACAACGCGGCGCTGCTCGACCCGGACGAGACGCGCCGCATGGTCGCGACCGGCCACACCCTTGTCCTGGAGGAGCTGCGCACCCTGATCCCCGGCGTCGACGCCTTCACCCGGGCCCTTGAGTCCGAGCTCGGTCACCACTGCTACTGCGCGGCCTTCCTGAGCCCGCCGGCCGCCGTCGGCGCGGGCGCGCACTGGGACGTCGGCAGCGTGTTCCTCCGCCAACTGCACGGCGGGAAGTCGTGGCGGTTGGGCCGACCGGTCGAGCCGGCGATCCGTCGTCCGTGGAACCGCGCGTCCGTCACGTTCCAGGACCCGGTCACCTTCGAGCTGGGTGAGGGCGACTGCCTCTACATCCCCCGCGGCTGGATCCACGAGGGGCACACTCGGTCCAAGCACGCCCTGCACCTCTCGATCGCGGTCCAGGCGACCACGTGGGGCGACATCCTGCACGCTGCCCTAGATCGCTCGGAGCGGTCCTCGCCGTCGCTGCGCGAGGCGCTGCCACCGGCCTGGCGGATGCCGAGCCCCGAGGACGCCGTCACCGAGCTCGGACGCCGGCTCGCCGGCGTCGACCTGGGCGGGGTGTGCGGGCCGGTCGACCCGGTGCAGCGCCGCGTCGGCTCCGACGCGACCCCGGGCATCAGCGCGTGGGAGACCGAGTCATGAGCGCCACGTCCGCGACCCGGCCCGGGCCACTCCGCGATCGCGACCCGGGGGCCGTCGCTGCGGAACCGGCCGGTGCGGGCCTCGGAACGCTCTGGCACGCCTGTGCCGCGGCCTCGTCGATGTTCGAGCGGCAGGCCGTGGTGCCGGCACCAGTGCTGCGCCGGCACCTCGACGACACCACCGTGGTCGACCTGCTGCGCCGGGCCCTCGTCGACCCGGCGGCGCGACGGATGCTGAAGGTGACCGTCGACGGTACCCAAAGCACAGCCACGACGGAGACGGTGATCGGCGCACCTCCCCGCGAGGGGGAGACGACCCTCGAGTGGACCAGGCGGCTGTTCGGGACCGCAAGGGTCGGCGTCGGCCTGAACAGCGCCCAGCGGTGGAGCGAGCAGCTGACCCGGGTCTTCGCCGAGATCATGACGCCGGTCTGGGACCACTGCGAGCACGGGTGGGTCGAGCTCAGGCTGACGTTATTCCTCGGCAACTACGGCTTCACCGACGGCGGTGCGCACCGTGACGTCGGTCATCCCGAGCGGGTCGTCCACCTCAATTTGGGGCCCGCGCCCAAGATCTTCCACACCTGGACGCCCGCCGAGTTCACGACAGCGACTGGTGGGCTTGGCGCCGTCCGGCTGCCGCCCTACCCGCTGGAGTCGGCCCGATCTGCCTCCGTCGGGCCCTACGAGCTCTTCGTCCTCAACGTCAGCGACTTTCACCTCGCCGACAACGACGAGCACAGCGTGAGCGTCGCGGTGGAGATGATCCGGCGCACGCCGGCCGAGGTACTGGCCGAGGTCGCGGGGCGGCTCGCGCCGGTGTCGAACTGCTCGACCGCCGCCTTCCTGTCCGCGGGCGACGAGGCAGACGACGTCCGGCGGTTCCTCGACGGCGCCGACCTCGGCGCCCGATTGGCCGAGGCCATCGACAGCCTCGCCGCGCGGAGCCGGAGCAACGCCGGGTTTCGCGGGAGCCCGCAGCCCCGGACGGATGGGGCTCCGCCCGGCCCCATCCGTCGTCGTCCGGGCTACCCGCTAAAACAGGGGTCTGGCGGAGTGCTTTACGCCCGCGGGTCGGCCCTGCGACTGCCCGGGCAGGAGCACGAACTGGAGGCCCTCGCTGCCGTCCTGGACTCCGCAGGCAACCACACCCGGGCCGACATCGTCACGGCGACGGGCATCGCAGCCGAACTGGTCGATGGGGTGGTCGACGTGCTCTGGCGGCTTGGCGCGCTCGAGTCCGCCACCGACGCCGTGGAAAGGAGTGCTCCATGAGCGCAAGCACCAACACGACGCGGTTCTCCGCCACGGACCTCCCGCCCACGGTGGTCGCCCAGAGCCGGAGCGGCACCTTCGAGACGTTTCTCAGACCCGTCGGGATCATCGGCACCGGCATGTTCGTGCCGACCCGCCGGGTGACGAACGACGAGCTGGTGGGCACCCTCGACACAACCGATGCCTGGATCCGCCGCCGCACCGGCATCCGGGAGCGACGCTGGCTTGAGCTGACCCTCACCGCCACCGACATGATGGTCGCGGCCGCAGCCGACGCCCTCGTGGCCGCCGGGGTCGATGCCGCCGACCTGGGCGCGGTCGTCGTAGCGACGTTTACCGGCGACCAGCCGCTGCCGTCCAACGCCGTGACGGTGGCCTCCCGGCTCGGCGCGACCGGGGCCTGCCCCCTCGACCTCAACCAGGCCGCGTGCGCGGGCGGGGTGCTCGGGATCTGGACGGCGGCTCACCTCGTCGCCGCCGACCCCGAGCGGCCGGTCCTCGTGATCGGCTCCGAGGTGCTCTCGCGGATCACCGACCCGCAGGACCGGTCGACCCGGGTCTTCTTCGGTGATGCCGCCGGGGCGGTGGTGCTCGGCACGGTCCCCGACGGTGCCGGTCTGGAGTCATGGCACGTGGGCTCCGAGCTGAGCCACGACGTCGGCATCCGCGCCGGTGGGGCGTCGCGACCTGTGGATGCCCGCGCGGTCGAGCAGCGCGAGCAATACCTGCACATGGAAGGACGCACCGTCTGGCACATGGCCACCCGGCGCCTGCCCTCGAGCGTGCGTGAGGCGTGCGGCGCCGGCGCGATGGCGGTCGAGGACGTCGACCGGTTCGTCTTTCACCAAGCCAACATCAACATCGTGTACGCGGCGATGGACGCCCTCGGGCGGCCTCGCGAGCTGGCGGCGGTCAACGTGGACCGTCTCGGCAACACCGGCGCCGCGTCGATCTTCCTGGCTCTCCACGAGTCGGTCGCGGACGGCGCGCTAAGCGCCGGCGACCGGGTGTCGATCAGCGCCATCGGCGCGGGCTTCATCTGGGGCACCCTCGTGCTGCGCCACGTCGCGCCCCGAGGGTCCGGCCCGCACACGTACAACACCACCACCACGACGAAAGGCAGACCATGTCGATGACCGAGCACGAAGCAGCCGAGATGTTCGTCGACCTATACCAGCTCGACGTCGACCCAGCGACGATCGGTGGGACCGACCCCCTCTTCGGGCCGCGATCAGCCTTCGGTCGTGACTCGATGGACGTTCTGAAGCTTATCGCGGCGCTGCGGGAGCGGTACAGTTTCGACGTCGGGGACCTCAAGACCGAGAGTTTCCTGACCACGTCTTCGATCGTAAACTTCCTTGGTTCTCGGGCGCAGACGAACGCCGATGTCTGAGGTGCGCGGGCGTCGCGAGCCATTCATGGAGGGCGACTTGGTCGACCTAGTCTGGCCGTCGCGCGACGACTTTGAGGTGGTCGCGCGGATGCTCGCTGGAGGTCCTGCCGCGGTCCTAGCCGCCGGCGGGGAGGTGGCGCCCGAGGCCGAGGATCTGCGTCAGGAGTGCCGCGACGGCCGCTCGGCCATCGCTTGCGTCGTCACCAAGAAGGGCGAGATGATCGGCTTCGTCCGGTGGGTGTCGCGAAAGTACGCCGGAAGCTACGAGATCGGCGGGCTCGTCGAGCAGCCAGAGCAGTGGGACCTCGGTCTGGGGGCCGAGGGGACGGGGTTGGCCCTCGAGCACCTCTTCCACGCCTGCAACGCCCACCGGGTCCAGTTCCTCGTGGGCTCCTTCAACCTCCGGACGCTGCGGATGGTGCTGAGTCTCGGATTGCCCATGGAGGGGATCCTGCGGGACTACTTCTTCCTCGACGGCGAGTACCACGACGGCATCCTCACCTCGGTCCTACGCGATGAGTTCTACCGGCTCGACACTCACGGTGCCGTCCGCGACAGGATCAGCCCCGCCGACAAGCAGGAGGCACGCGAGCTGCTGGTGATGGCCCGCGCCCGCCAGGCCGAGAGCGTGGACCAATGAACGCTGACACGGGCGGCGAGCTCGAGGGACGCACCGCGCTGGTCACCGGAGGAGCCCGCGGGATCGGCGCGGCTATAGTCACCCGCCTCGCCCGGGCTGGGGCGCACGTCAGTTTCACCTACCGGACCTCGGACGCCGACGCGGCCGCCCTCGCCGACAAGCTCGACGCCGAGGGGCTGTCACACGACCTGGCCCGGGTCGACGTGACCGACGTCGCCGCTGTCGACGCCTGGATCAATGACGTGGCCCGCCGGCGAGGAACCGTCGACATCGTCGTCAACAATGCGGCCGCCGGCCGGGCCGCTCCGATGCTGCACCTCACGGACCCGGCGCTCCTGCGCGAGTCTGTCGACGTCAACCTCCTGGGCACCTTGAACGTCGTGCGCGCCAGCTCGACCCACCTGCTCCTCGGCGGTCCCGGCGCCATCGTGTCGGTGACGTCGATCGCCGGCCGAGTCGGCGTCCTCGGCCTCGCGTCATACGGCGCGAGCAAGGCCGGCATCGAGGGGATGACCCGGGCGCTCGCGGTCGAGTTCGGACCTCGCGGCGTTCGGGTCAACGCTGTGGCGCCCGGCTATACCGAGGGGACGGCGATGGTCGACGAGGTGCCCAGGGCCACGCTGGACGCGCTGGTGGCGCGGACACCGCTGGGCCGGACCGCGACGGCGGAGGAGATCGCCGAGGCCGTGCTGTTCCTCGTCTCCGAACGCTCGGCCTTCGTCACCGGACAGACCCTCGTGGTCGATGGGGGGTTGACGTCGTGAGCGGCACCGGAGGCCGTGCGATCCTGTTCAACCCGCAGGTGCACGTCCGACCCGGCGACTACGACGAGCTGCTGGCGACGACGCCGGCGGCTCACCGCCGCGTCGAGGAGGCCGCGGAGATCGTCGGGCGCCCGCTGCTCGCCGACCTGCGCAGCGACGATCCCGACCGTGTCAACGCGGGTGCGTCGATCCGTCCGGCGTCTGTCGCGATGGCGCTCGGTCTCGCCGAGCACGAGGCCCGCCGACCCGAGGACGCCGCGTTCACCGCCGGAGTCAGCCTCGGCCAACTCACCGCCGCCTGCTTCGCGGGGGCGATGAGCTTCCGGGACACCGTGCGCATGGCGTTCCTGATGCCGCAAATTGAGGACCGGTTCTTCCCTGGCCCCGATCTCGGCACCGCGTTCGCCTACGGCGTCCCGCCCGACTTCGCCGTTACGGCGCCCCGCGCGGCTCCGGGTGGGGCTGTCCTCCTACCGTGCGCCCTCACGGCCGACAACCAGGTCCTCTTTACCTGCGACCCGGCTGGCTTCGGCGTGCTTGTCGAGCTCGCCTTCGCCGCCGGTGGTCTCGCGGTCCGAGTCCCGTACTCGCCCCCGGCGCACTGTGCACTTATGGGCGAGGTCGAGGTCGCGTTCGGCGGCGAGTTCGTGCACCAAGACCCGCAGCCCGATCCGGTCGTCCCCCTGGTCTGCAACGTCACGGCCCGCCCGCTGACGACCGGCGAGCAGGTGTGGGAGGCGCTCGTAGCCCAGTACACAAATCGCGTGGACTGGATCGGTGGCTTGCGGTGGATGGCCGGGGTCGGCGTGACCTCGTTCGAGGTGGTGGGCCCAGGCCACTTCGTGCAGAAGTCGCTGACCTTCACCGACCTCTCATCCAGTTCAGGCCCCGAGGCGGGGGTCCGCGCGGGATCGGTCGCAGGATGACGGTTCTCGTGGGGCCGCGCCCCGCGTGCACCCCGACGACGGCCGTCGTCCTCCCCGGCATGGCGCCGTCGACCTGGCACGCGGTAGGCGCCTACATGACGACGTCCGCGGAGGTGGCGGAGGCGGCCCGGGTCGCCGACCGGGCCGTCGGATACGACATCCGGGCGGCGTTCCGCGACCGGCCCGTGGGCTCGTACGACGCCTCGGCCCAGCTGGCCTTCCTGCTCAACACCATCGCCTTGGGCCGCGTCGTCCTCGAGCAGGGGACCGACCCGGACGACGTGGTGCTGGTGCCGAGTAGCTTCGGTGCGTGGGCGGCGTGCGTGCTGTCCGGCGTGGCCGACCTCGCCGACGTGGCCCGCGCGGTCCAGACGCTCGCGTCGCGGGAGCAGGAGCTGAGCGAGTCCTCGCTCGCAGACCTGGCGACGGTGTTCTTCTGCCGCCTGGACGGCGGCGCCGTCGCCGAGCTCGTCGGGTCGATGAAGGCGAACGGGCACCACGCCGAGCCCGCCCTAGACCTCGACCACGACCTGGTCGGCTACACCGTCGACAACGTCGAGCAGATGCGCGCGGGCGTCGAGGCGCGCGGGGGCATCTGGCTGCACGAGATGCGACCCGCGGTGCACAGCGTTCGCTCCGCCGAGCTCGCCGACCTCGCGCACGACATGGTATCCCGGTGGGACCTGGGCCCGTCGCGGTTCCCGGTCCTCAACGACCACGACGGCACGTCGACCGTAGAGCCCGAGGTTCTGGTCGGCCACGTTTCGGCGCAGTACGTCCGCACCGTCGACTGGCCGCGGACGGTGTCCGTGCTGGTGAGCACGGGGATCGAGCGCGCCGTCGTCGCGGGGCCCGCCAGCCTGTTCAACAAGGTCCTGCGCCGCCACCTTCCGACCGTCGCGGTCACGCCCGACGACGACGGTCGGATCGTGTCGAGGTCGCTGCGCAGGGCGGAGCCCCCCGATGAGTTTTCGTGAGGCGGGGGCCGCGGCGGACGGCATCGAGCCCGGACCGGGTGCGGCGCAGGTCGACGCCGCCGACGACCCCCCGGCCACCGACCGCGGCCCGGCCGAGCCCGGTGCCTCCGACGGCCCACAGCCCGACGCCGCCCTGCCCTCCGTCGCGCCGGTACGCCGACTGCTGCGTCGAGCCGTCGGGGACGGCGGTCGCCGCCGTCTGGTCATCGCGAGCGCGACCGCGATGTCGCTGTGCCTGCCAGTCTTCGCTATCATCCAGCCGTTGCTGGTGGCAGACCTCCTCGACCAACTCGGGAGACAGGAGCCGTACGGGCAGACCCTCCTGCTGCTGTGTCTCGTCGTCGCTGGTGACCTGGTCCTCGCCGGGGTGTACTTCTGGACCCTGAAGCGGCTTGCGGAGGACGTCATCCTCGACACGCGGCGCGTCATCATCGACCGTGTCCTGCGGATGCCGGTTTCCCGGCTCCAAGACTACCGCAGCGGTGACCTGATGACCCGCCTCGGCAGCGACACCACGATGATGCAGTCGGTCTTCACCTCCGGCATCTTCAGCATCATCAGCAGCGCGGCGCTGCTCGTAGGGTCGATGGTCGTACTCTGGTTCCTCGATCCGTTGCTCATGGCCGTCCTGACCGGCACGGTGGCCGGTGTCGGCGTGCTGCTCCTGTTCCTGCTCGCGTCCGTGCGTCGCGTCTCGCGGAAGGTGCAGCACGAGGTCGGCGACATGGTCACCGAGTTCGAGACGAGCCTGAAGGGCCTGCGGACGATTCGCATTTTCGGTGCCTCGCGCCGGGTGTCTGACCAGGTGGCGTATCGGGCCAAGCGCGCCCATCGACAAGGTCAGCGGCTGGCCGCGGTCCAGGCGGTCGTGGAGCCTGCCGTCAACACCGCGATGCAGGCTGCGGTCACGGCGGTCCTCGTGATGGGGGGCATCCGGGTGTCCAACGGCGACATCTCCGTCGGTGAGCTCGTCGCGTTCGTCCTCTACGCCCTAGGCGTCGTCGTACCGATGAGCGACGCTGCGCGGGCGCTGACCGCCGTCCAGGTCGGGCTGGCAGCCGTCGACCGGACCGAGGAGGTCGCCGCCGAGCCGGTCGAGCTGGCGGACCTCGGGATCGAGGAGGGAACCGACCCGAGGCCGGACCTCCCGGAGATCGACCTGTCGACGTACCCCGCGATCGAGATGCGCGGCGTCGACTTCGCCTACCCCGGTGGTGACGCCGTCCTTCGCGGCGTCGACCTCGTGGCCCCCGCCGGCGACCGGGTCGCGGTCGTCGGCCCGTCTGGCAGCGGCAAGTCGACCCTGCTGTCGCTCATCGGCGGGCTGTACCGGGCCGACCGCGGCGAAGTCCTGATCGGGGGCCGCAACATCCTCGACGGACCGATCGAGCAGGTGCGGGAGCGGCTCGCGGTCGTCGAACAGAACGCGCCGATGCTCGCCGGGTCCATCCGGACGAACCTGCTGCTGGCGGCTCCGGACGCCGACGACGCGACGCTCCGCCGGGTGCTCGACGACGTCGGCCTCGGTCAGTTCGCGACCGCGGAGGGGCTGGACCGCGAGGTTGGTGAGGCCGGCTCGGAGCTCTCCGGCGGGCAGCGCCAGCGACTGGCCTGGGCACGGGCACTGGCCCGCAACTGCGATATCCTACTCTTGGATGAGCCAACCTCCGCGCTCGACGCCCAGACCGAGTGGCGGTTGCAGAACCTGTTGAGCTCCAAGCCGTTCCGCGCGATGACGGTCGTCGTGGTGGCGCACCGGTTGTCCACGGTCATCGGCAGCGACGTCATCTTGGTGCTCGACCAGGGCCGGGTGGTCGCCATCGGGAGCCACGACGAGCTCTTGGCGAGCAGCGACCTCTACCGGGAGTTCGCGACCCGTCAGGGGCTGGCCGGCGACCCCGGATGCGACCCGGACCTGGCCGACGACCGCGTCGGGGCCGGTCGTCGGTGAGGCACCTCAGCGTGGCAGGTAGCTGAGCGGCTCGCTGTCGTTGTAGGTCTGCCCGGCGCCCACGTCCGACGGCGCGGCGCAGGCGAGGAGCGAGACGCGGAAGGCCTCGGTTAGCATTCGCGCCGACACCTCGATCCTCCGCGGGTCGGCATCCTCGCCCCCGAGGGCCAGCGCGAGCAGGCCCGGACCCCGTGACGTCATCTCGTCGATGCTCCTCAGGACGCCGGGCATCGCGGTGGCGATGGCGTCGATGACCTCGGCGAGGACGTAGACGCAGTCGGAGACCTCGAAGCCAAGGTGCACCAGCTCGAAGGCCGCCAGCACCGGTGACTCTTCGGCGATCTCGATGTTCCCGCTCGGCGTGATCGTCACGACGCCTTGCTTGAGCAGGTTGGCCACCACCATGGGGTGCTTCGCGGCGGTGCTCCGCAACAGGCGCAGGGCCGTCTTGTTCTGCACCGTCACCCGGGACGGCAGGAACTGGGCGGCGATGGCGGCAAGATTGTAGCCCTCCTGCTGGAGAGCCTTGATCCGTTCGAGTCGTTCGAGGTGGCGTCGGCCGTAGACGACGCGCCGGCCCTGACGACGTGGCGGCGCAAGTAGCCCGCGGGTCTGGTGCGCTCGTATAGTGCGCACCGAGAGGTGGGTGGCCGCGGCCAGCTGGTGGATGTCGTACTGCACGAGCGCGTCGGCGCGCGCCTCGGATCGTGCTGCCCGACCTCGCGACCTGGTCGTGCTGGACAGAATGAAGTGCTCTGACATGGTCCTCCCGGATTGCGAAACTTCCCCCGAGAGCTCTGGTAGATGCTGGTCTCGAGAGAGCTTTCTGTGGCGCACATTACTGGCCCGGCGATCTCACGTGAGGCAGATCAGTCGTCTTTGCGGATGTGGTAGATGACGAGACCGATGATGATGACCAGGATGACGATGGCGAAGGGGCCGACATCGAAGGACCATGGGCCGATCCCGACGCTGTTCTCTGCTGGGTTCATACTCGCTCCATTGTTCGAGGTTCGGATTCTTCGGGGGCGTATCGAGACTTGAAGATGGCGGCGTAGACGGGCCCGGTGACGAACCAAGCCACGTTGATGAGGGTGAGTCGCGCCACCCAGGACCACAGTTCATCGGTCCAGAGTTCTTCGATCGAGGCCGGCCATGACCAGCCGGAGAATGCCTTCATGGTCAGGAGTGCAGGTACGGCGATGGCCCATGCGGTCAGGACACGCAGCCAGTCCTGCCATTCGTGCTTGACCTTCGCTGGTCCTGTCCGGGGAGGCCGGGACGGCCTGGGGCCGCCGGCGAATCGGTGAGCGAACCAGGCATCGGCCCGACCAACGATGTAGTGCCCGAATCCGACGCTGAAACCCAGGTAGACCGCAGCGAGTCCGTGGACGGACGTGGGTTCGGAGCCCCGGGAGAGATCGAGACCGACCAGAACGATCAGCACGAGGTCGGCCAGTGGCACGCTGATCAGGAGTGCGGTGCTGATCAGCTTCAGTTTCAGCACATAGCGAGCGACCAACCCGAGCAGGAGCAGGACCCAGAACGTGATCTCGGCACCGACGATGGCACCTACGATCCAGTTACCTGAGGAGTCCATGCTTCTACCCTGTCAAGCAGGTCATGGGCCGTCATCGCCCGAATTGCCGCACTTACCAGGGCAGGTTGTCGCCCGTTCGGGCTACGCCATGCGGAGGTTGCCCGAGAGCCGGCGACAGGCTGAGATAGAAGAGGTCCACACAAGCACGAGCGCGCTCCGCGAGGTGAAGACATGACAGCCACAACGCCGATGCTGTCGCCACGGCGCGTATGGGTCACTGTCGGGTATGTCCTGGCCGCGATCGGTCTCAGCTTCGTGCCCGGCATAGGGATCGAGTGGTTCGCAGCGCCTCGCTCGCTGGTCGTGATCGGCGGCATCGTCACGGCGGTGGCCCTTGGTGCTCTGCACCTGTTTCGGGGCCGGTGGCCCACTGTGGTCGTTGTGGCGGGGCTGGCGGTGATGGTCTTCGAGGCGCTCCTGACCGGAACGACATCGGTCGGGGCGACCCTGATCGAGTGCGACGCCATCTACAGCCTCGTCATCGCCCGGTCGACAGCGCAGAGTCAGCGTCTGCTGCCCATGATCGCCGCAGCGTGCCTGTCCGTGGCCGTCGCAGGCCTGTTGCTGGCAAACATCCTGTCCGCACCGCTACTGCAGGCAACCATCCTGCTGTTCGCCGTGGGGGTAACCCTCTGGTGGGGCATCACTGTGCGGGCACCGATGACTCGCGCCGATCAGGAACGTGAACGCGCCTCGCTCGTCGCCGAAGCGGCCGCGGCCAGGCAGCGTGAGGCGCTGGTCGCAGAACGGTTGCAGATCAGTCGCGAACTGCACGACACCATCTCGGGGCACCTGTCCGCCATCACGATCCAATCCGCGGCTGCCGTCGCTGCTTCTACACCGTTGACGGCCGAGGAACTGACCGCGCGCCTGAGCTGCGTCCGGGCTCTCAGCCTCGACGCCATGGGCGACATGCGCACGTTGATCGAGGTGCTTCGCACCGATACGTCCACACCCGTCACGCTTCCACAGAACTGGTCGGCCATCGGCCCGCTCATCGGACACGCACGAGAGTCCGGTACCTCCCTTACGCTGACCGGCGATGATCCCGCGACGATCCCTGTGGATTCGCTCGCTTCGGTCACGGCCTACAACGCTGTCCGTGAAGCCCTCACCAACGCCGCGAAGCACGCACCGGGTATGCGTGTGGCCGTCGATATCCGAAGCCAGGGCGAGCACCTGGACATTGCGATTGCCAACGACCGACGCCCGCACGCCGAGACCGGTGCCGTGTCATCCGGATACGGGTTGATCGGTCTCGCTGAACGTGTCCGGCTCTGCGGCGGTGACCTTCACATCGACCGCTCCGACGACACCTGGACCTTACGCGTTCGACTGCCGCTGACAGCCGGACGGGAGGCACAGCATGCCTAGCATCATCATCGTCGACGACCATTCCGCCGTGCGGGCAGGAGTCGCGGCCATCCTCACGGCCGACCCTCGGATCGAGATTCTCGGCGAGGCCGCGAACGGACACGACACGATCGAGCTCATCGACCGGGTTGCACCGGACGTGGTCATCCTCGACCTCCAGCTCCCGGATCGAGACGGCATCGACATCTGCCGTGAGATCACCCAGAGAACCAGCTCGCGGGTGCTGATCCTCACCGCCTACGAGATCAGCGACAACATCACCGCGGCACTGGATGCCGGGGCCGCCGGGTTCCTTGCCAAGACCGCCGAGCCGCAGCAGATGCTCGACGCCGTCAGCGCCGTCGCCGCAGGCCAGGCCTACCTGACACCATCGGTCACCCGGCATGTCATCGCACAGGCGACGGGCAGAAACGCCCCATCGCCAGAAGTCAGCGCCGGTGTGGAGGACCTGACCGCTCGCGAGCACGAAGTCTTGCAGTTGGTTGCCGAAGGCCTCACCAACAAGCAGATCGCTGAGCGGCTCACCATCTCTCCGGCCACCGCGAAGACCCACTTGGCGCGCATCATGCAGAAGCTCGGAGTATCTACCCGTACCCAGGCAGCGATGCTGGCCCGTGCAACGGAGCGGATGACTTACTCTCAGCCCTGATCCACCGATGAAGGTGGTGGTGTGAGCGTGGCGTAACGCACGGATGCCCTTGCGTGGCGGGAGAATTGGGCTTGTCTAAGGTCCAGTCTCGACGCTCACGAAGGGCATCTCGCAAGTGAAAGCCTCTCACAGCATCCGTCCGGTTTTCGATGACCCGAACCTGGTGTCGTCCGCAGGCCTGGTGCCCGCGCTGGGGCTGGCCGGCTCGGCCGGCCTGTACGACCTGCTCGATGAGCGGGTGCGCGTACCTTCCCCGAACGCGACGGCGAAGGTGACCAGCGTCGTCGGTGGGATGCTCGCCGGCGCTGACACCATCGACCAGCTGGACCTGTTGCGCCACGGCGGGATGAAGCGCCTGTTCTCTGGGGTGCGGGCGCCCTCGACGTTGGGCACCTTCCTGCGGGGCTTCACCCACGGGCACGTCCAACAGCTCGACGCGGCCGGCGCGAGCCTGCTCGCCGGGCTCGCCGCGAAGGTCCCGGCGCTGCTGACCGGGGCCAAGGATGAGGACGGGATCGCGTTCGTCGATGTCGATGACACCGTCCGTCAGGTGCATGGGTACGCCAAGCAAGCCGCCGCGTACGGCTACACCCGCCAGCGGGGCCTGAACGTCCAGCTGGCCACGCTCTCGAGCCCGAGCGCAGCGCCGGTCATCGTCAAGGCTCGGCTGCGGCGCGGCAATACCGCCTCGGCGGCCGGGGCCGGGCGCATGCTGGCCCAGGCCATCACCACCGCTCGCGCCGCGGGAGTGGCCGGGCAGGTGATGTGTCGTGCTGACTCTGCGTACTACGGGTGGGCCTTCGTGGGCACCGCGATCCGCCACCACGCGTGGTTCAGCGTGACTGCGCGGATGACCTCGACCGTCACGGCCGCGATCGCCGCCATCGACGAGGGCGCATGGACGGACATCACCTACCCCACCGCGATCTTCGACGAGGCCGAGGGCCGCTGGATCTCCGACGCGCAGGTCGCCGAGGAGGCGTTGACCGCGTTCACCGGTCGCCGCAAGGCCGAGCACGTGACCTGCCGCCTGGTGGTGCGCCGCGTCAAACGGCTGCAACCCCTCGCGGGGGACGGCAGCGTCCAGGGCGAGCTGTTCGCGACCTACCGGCATCACGCGTTCATCACCAACTCCACGCTGTCCACCGTCGAGGCCGATGAGCGCCACCGCGACCACGCGATCGTCGAGCAGGTCATCGCCGAGCTCAAGAACGGGCCCCTGGCGCACCTGCCCTCGGGGAAGTACGCCGCCAACGCCGCGTGGACCGCCTGCGCGGTCATCGCGTTCAACATCGCCCGAGCCACCGCCGTGGCCGCTGACCTGGCCAAAGCCCGGTGGGCGAGCCTGCGCACGAAGATCATCAACATCCCTGGCCGCATCGCCTCCACCGCCAGACGTCTGGACCTGCACCTACCCTGCGACTGGCCCTGGGCCAGCGCCTGGCAGGCCCTACACCAGGTCGCGAACGCGCCACCCGCCTCGCGGGCGAGGACCTGACCACCCAGCCCAGATCGGGCGCAACCGAGGCACCAAACGTGGAAAAGCCGGGCAGACCGGCGACTCACCCACGCCCGCCCCCGGGCCGCTCCCGAAATCAGCCCCCAAAATCACGAACCAAACCGAGTCGGTGGATCAGGGCTCAGGGCCCGTGTTAGCGGTTGTCGAGCCACTTGGCGCGAGCCCGGGCTAGGGCAAGGTTAGCTGCCGAACTGCGCCGATTTCCTACTTTCATGGGATCCGTCGCCGGGCATGAGTTCATAGCACCGTGTGACCCTTGACGGACACGACGATGAACAGCACGCCCAGACAAACCAGGCGACGACGCCGCCGAGCAACTGCCAGCGTCCCAGCGACCGTGGACTGGCGCGGCCGTCACGATGACTGGCGTGGCCCTTGCGCTGTGGTCGTGGACGCGCCTCGGATCAGTTCTTGCGGCAGCACCCGGATCATTGATCAGGATTCCCGGAACTCAACTACTCATCGTGGCCGGCGCAGCGCTGATCGGGGTGGTCACCTCGCGCACCGTCGGGGTCGACCCGCCCGGAGTGGTGCTCAGTCTGCTCGCGGCGGCGACCTACGCCATGCGAGCAGACGTCATGCCGTCCCACAGAAGGAACCCTTTGCGGTGACGGCGCAGGTCAGTGCACGAACGCCTGTTCGGGCGTCCCGCAAGACCGTCCGGAACATGCCCGGTGACGGTGCCCTATGCGGAACAGCCCACACTGGTCCAGACCTCTGGGCACTCTCAGCGATCACTCAACCATCGTCAGCTGACGCTCGACCGACTCGTTGAACGATCCTGGGATCACTCCTTGTCCAGCTCGACCAGAGCACATTGCACGGAGTCATGGCAGACGGTCCTTCTGTGCAATGTAGGCCGCGCGTCGTACGCAGTCTTCGCTGCATCTCGACACCCCGGTTCAGGCGGCATCAGAGATCGCGCCGTGGGTTCAAGGTGTCAAGGGGCGCTCTCCGCTGGCAGCTGTCGGTGGTCCGTGGTGATGTAGTGCCCTGACAGGGCGGACTCAACACAGTGCGCTGCGGATGACCGGACAAGGCAGGGGACATGCTGGATCTTCTTCCCACATCGGCCACGGCCGCGAGCTTCTTCATCTGGCTCGTGGCACTGCTGGGGATCGGGACGGTGACGCTAGTGACCGTCGGCGTCTCCGAACGGGTCGAGAACGAGCGGCAGGGGTGGATCGTGCTCGTGCCGCCAGTCGCGCTTGTGGCGCTCTCGCTGGTAAACCTGCGCCTGCTCATCGCGGCTCGGGATGTCTTCTGGAGTGACACGTGGATGTCGGTGTTCCTGCTGATCGTGGCCGTCGTCGTGGTCGGGGTCTTCGCTGCATTCGGTGCAAGTCAGGCTTTGGAGGATGCGGAATTGACGATATGGGCGATCGTGGCTGCTGCGATTGTCAGCGGTGCCGGGAGCCTTCTGTGGGGAGTCGGACACCTCGTCGACACGATTGCGCAGGCGCTCCCGCCACTTGGTGTGATCGTCGTCGTTGTCATCCTCATCTGGGGGCTTGCTGCCAGGGACTAGCTAGTGGCAGAAACGGCGTGGCGAGAGGGGCCGCCAACCGATCGTCACGCCAGTCGTGAGGTGAGGTAGGTGTCCATCCATTCGAGATACTCAGGATCTCTGGGCTGGTCGTTACGGAGAGCGCGGAGGCCCTCGTCGACATCCGCCAGTGGGCCGGCCTTGGGGTCGAACTGACGGACTGCGTTGGCGGCGCGATCTAAGAGGACATCATGGACAGCCCATTCATGGCCAGTGAGGCGGTCTCGTCCTTGGTTGAGGGCGGCGCTGCAGGTGACGTCCTGGAGCCACTCTGCCGCTCGCGCCAGGTCGTCCAGCAAGTCGCCGGCGTCTCCGTGCTCACTGCGCCACCCGTAGATCCTCCTGACTGCCCGCAGGGCTGGCCGGAAGGACATCACCGCGCGGAACTCCTCGAGCAGCACCCGCCGCGTCGCCTCAAGTGTGGGGCCACACAGGACCGTCATGGCCTCGTTGCGGGCACCGGTGAAGTAGGGGACGGGAACGGTTCCTGGCATCTGAAAGACGGCGGGACGCACGCCAGAATCGGCGATGTCGGGTGGCACTGGGGCCCCGTGCGCGATGTAGAGAATGTCGTACAGCGCGGGCAGGGTAGGGGCGTCTTCGCGCAAGCGGACGTGACCGCGGTGGTAGGTGATCAGCCCCTCTCGGACCAAGGGCTTCATGGCTGAGCGGGTGGATGTCTTGCTTTGGCCGAGAGCCCTGGCGATGTCGCTGTTCTGAATGTGCGGGCCCGTCGCCGGTTGGGGATGCACGCGCCAGGACTTGAGCAAGTGGGCGAGGATCGCGGTAGACGTAGGTGGTAGGGCGAGCATGCTGATTTCAGTCATAGACACACAGTACGATGAAACCGTACTGTCTACGATCAGACGGTACTTTGTACGGAACGCCGATAATTGATATTATGTCACTTTCAACTACCCTAGCCCTCTACCTCTGCCGAAACGGCAACGGCGCGACTGCCGACCCCGGCGGGTTTGGCCATCGACACGAAGCGGGGGGCCACACTGCTCATTCGCCTGACTTCTTCTGCGTGGTCCTGGACTTGCCTGTCGACTCGCGGGCGCTGCTGAGTTCGGCGCGGAGCTGGTCGACCTGCTCCTGCGTGCTCGCTCGCAGGTCTGCCAAGCGCTGTTCACCATGGTCTCGTTCGCGCTCGATGTCGCCGCGAGCGGCGTCGCGTTCGGCCTTCGCTGTGGCCTCGGCTGCCCGGAGCTCACCGATCTGGTCTCGCACGTCGTCGAGCTGCACCCGCGTAGCATCCAGCTGGTCCCGTGCTGTGGCGGCAGCCAGCTCACCACGGTCTGCACGCTCCGTCTCGAAGGTGGCACGTTCGACCGCTCCCCTGGCCCGCTCTTCCGCTTCGGACCGCGCGGCTTGGGCGACATCGAGCTGCTCGCCGAGTTGGTCGCGCTCGGACTCGAGCACACTGATTCGTTCATTGAGGCGGGTCTGGACGGAGGCCAGCTCGTTACGCACCGCGGTCATGGTCGCCTCGGCCTCCCCTGCTGCGGTTGCGGCAGCCTCGCGTGCCGACGCGAGTTCCTCGCGGAGGGCAGTGGCATCAGCCTCGTGGCCAGCTGCCTCGGCCTGCGCTTCCATCAGCTCGGCTTGCACCCGATCGAGACCGGTCTGTGACTCGACCGCAGCAGCGTCGGCCTCTTCGCGCTCTGCCTCGGCCCTGCGCTGGGCCTGCTCGGCGCGAGACGCACGCGCGGCCGCGGCCGCAGTTCGCTCTTCGGCCTCGGTGGTCACGGTCTCGATCTGAGCCTCGGCGGCGTCCAGGTCGCCAGCAGTGCGGATCTCTTCGACCGCGCGCGGCAGCTGATCCAAGAACAGCTCCGCCATCCCCGTCAGTTGAGCAACGAGCTCGCTCGCCTTCTGGCGAGCGGCCTCCACCGGTCTCGCCTCGTCAGCGCCACCGCGGGAGCTGTCCTGATCGGACTCCTTCAAACGCTGGCGCTCACGCCACGCCGACGCCCGGGTATGGCCTGGGTCATCGCAGTACTCCGGCGGGCGGCCGACGCCGCCGGCATCGCCGACGGCCGCCGATCGCTTACAGCCGGGAAAGCGGCAGGACCGCTGCTCTGTCTGCTGGTAACTCATACCGTCACTATAGCATGACAGTAACGAAACGAAACTATAGTGACGTAACGAAAGATGAAATACTATTCTCCGCTCATGCCCGCCCGTACGACGGGAGAGTCCTGAAGGCCGGGCGGCAGGGCCCCACCCCCCACGTGCAACCGCCTCACCGCTGCGTCAGGCCCAGCGGTTTGAGCGCGAGGAGGCAGGCACGATGCGTTGGACGACACGGGGAACAGATCACGCGCCGGTCGGGGGGCACCGGGCGGCTCAGTGGAGTGCCCCCCGACTTCGGGGAACCGGGTTACGGGGTCAGCCCGAGAGCCGGCAGCGTCGACGCGCCCGGCCTCCGCCTTTGCTCAAGCGCTCCTGGTGAGGGGCTCATGTGATCGCTGCGGCGTCGTGGCGTGGACATGGCCGTCCGCCCCCGCTCGCGTGCGGATCTCCGGCTCTTCGATGCGCGTGGCGCCGAGGATGCTGGTCTTGGGTCAGCCCAGCGATGGGCACCCGTAGAAGACCTCCCCATCGTTGAACTTCTCATCGGGGAACGGCCAGAGCGGGTAGGGACCTGCACGTGCACGACCGCGTCGCCGTAGTGACGAGCATTGCGGCCATCGGCCATGTTCGTGAAGTAGGCCTCTTGCGTGTTTCGGCAGTGGCTCTCGAAGCGGCCGCTGGCAAGGATCGCCTGGGCCGCTTCCGGTTCCGTGCGGTGGTAGAGGTCGTAGACGCGGATGACATAGCCATCCGCATCCACGACGTTGCGGCTCGCGGGCATCGAGTCCGCTTAGGCCTCGAGTTGCCGTCTCGAGCGTCCTCGGCCGCCACGGTCAACCGCGGTGACGACGGCGTGGTCGAGCTGGATAGAGGTGAGGATGGCGGTCTCGGTGAACCGTTCGGCGATCGTGGCCATGGTCCGTGCGGCCGAGAGCTGGAGCTCGTCCGTGAGACACCGAGAGATGGGGCTGAGTGAGTGACCGGCGGCGTTGGTGGCTGACACGAGCGTCGCTGCACTGGTGGTGGCGTCCGTCAGCGCCGAGGCGTCGAGCCCTTCCCAGTCGGCCACGTTGTGCAGGGCTCGTAAGATTCCGCACGCCTCAGCATGGTCTGACTGGAGTTCGCGCCGCAGGTCGACGGCCTGGTCGATCACCACCGCCGCGCGGTCCGGCAGCTCGCTCGCGAGAGATATCTCGGTGTGCAGGGCGGCAAGCTCAGCGCGCCGTGGGGCTAGCGAGGCCCGGGCGCTCGAGGTCATCCGCGCGACCCTCCTGAGGAGGCGGGTTTCGTGTTCCTGGGCGGCAGCGCCCGCGGTGGGGTCCGGTAGGGCACTCACGGCGGTCACCGCCGCGGGCCCTGGACGCGCGGACCACCAGGATCACCAGTCGGTGCAGGGGCACGCCGAGACTGCTCTGCCATCCGAGCGCGAGCCTCCTCGGCCGCACGACGACCTGCCTCCCGAGGGCTCTCCAGCACGTCGTAGCGACCGTCGCTGGCGTCGCGCGAGATGCGATCGAGTTCGTGCAGGGGGCGATGGTCACCCTGCCCCTGGTAGATCTGTTCGGCTTCCACACGATCCCGGATGTCGTTTCCCGCGTCCTGCATAGCCAGCAGATGGTCGTTGTACGCCGACTGGCCTTCCTCTGCCATGGACATCGCCATCTGAGGGTTGTCCAGACTTCTCTGACCGATGTCGTCGGCCAGTTCCACGGTGCGGTCGAGGTGGGTTTCGCCTTCTTGGGCTCGGCTGAGGTCGCGTGCGATGGTCGCCACGCTGGCCACGTCTTGGCTGATGGGGCGTTCGGCCGCGGCGGGGTCGACCCCTTCGGCGCGGCTGGCGAGATCCGCCGCGCTGTACAGATGCTCACTGGCTGCGGTGGCCATCGGACGGGCCAGGTCGACTGCTTGTCCGTAGGCATCGATACGAGCCCGCAGGTCGGCGATGTCGGCAGCCTGCGGTGCGCTCATTGCAGCGGTGTCGATCTGGCCTGCATGGTCTTGGGCGGCGGCGATGTGCTCGCTCGCGTTGCGGAGCTGGGTTGCGACGCCGATGCCGGAGTCGGCGGCGTGGTGGGAGTATGCGGCAACGAGCGCCATGGCCGCGTAGCTGTCCGCGATCGCCTCTACGCGCACCCGATGATCGACGTCGGAAAGCGCCCGCGACGCCCCAGACACTTGATCATGCATGTCTTGCAACAGGTCGCGAGCACGCCGGATGTTGAACGCGGCGTCCTCGAGTGCGTAACGGGCAGCGTGGGTATCGCGATGGGTGTCGTCGTGGGCCTGGCCGTCACTGGTCATGGTCCACGCCTCCTTCGTCGCGGTCTCCTGTGGGCGCCTCGTCATCCTCGGAAAGGAAGCGGTCGAGGTCGTCGATCACTCGCAGGGACTCGACGAGGTGCTGACGCACTTGGCTGACTGCCGCGGTGTCAGGGTTCTCAGGCATGGTTGCGCTCCGTCTCGTTTCGCAGGTCTTCGCGCCCGGCTCCGCCAAGGCGGGGCATCTGATGCAGACGAAAGCCCTCGCAACCGGGTCAGGCGGTCACCGTGGTCACTGCGACACCTCATCGGTTCGTCTCAGAGGGGAGATCTGAGAAGGTGGATGCATGTTCGGCATTGAGCGCGCCGCGCTGTGGGCGCGGCGGCACGGGATCACCCGCGTCGCCCTGGAGGATGCGCTGAGATCGGGTGATCTCCCCGCGGGGACACTGCCAGGGGGAGGCTGGGCGATCGGAGCGGAGGAACTGGAGGCGTGGATCGACCGCCAGGTCGAAGCGGATCGCTAACAGATCGGCAGTCATCACGCCATGACCACCTGTCGTGGCCGGTCGAGACGCACGGCGCCGATGGATGGCGTGCAAGGCGACTAGAGCGCTGACCTTTGACATGCGGTGCAGCATTGGTGGCATGAACCAGATCCCACCCACGGCTGTTGTGACCTTCGTGGACGCGATGCTCGACCGTGCCCTGATCGATTACCCCTACGTGGACGAGTGGGAGATCGCGGTCTCTCCCGAGCAGGAGGCCTGCATCCCCATCCATTCCGACAAGCTCGTACGGACCGTCAACGGTCGCTTGGGCTACTACAGTGGCCACGTCTACCGCGACTGCATGGTCGAAGACATCTTCGACAAGTCGTGGCTCGTGCGCGTCTTGGGTTGGAGCGAGGACGAACCGGCGCTCTGGGGCGACCTGCGCACCGGGGTGGTCAGCACGGAACCGCCTGCGGAGGCCTTCCGCCCGATCAGCGACTGATCCTCGGGGCCTCCTCCGTACCGCACGCGGTGCCATGCGGTAACCCACTGCCCGGTGTCATCTCGCGGCGAACTGGTCAGCGCGTGCGCGCGCTCGTGGATCGTGGGTGACGAGGACTGGCTCAGCAGCAGCCGGGCGTAGGCCGGGGCGAGGCCGACCTGGTGGAGGTTCTCGTCGCCGACGTCGCGCAGGGTCCGCTCCCAGACCCGCTCCCAGTAGGGGAAGACGTAGGTCAACGCGATGACCACTCCCCCAGCGATCCCGGCGGCGGTCGTCCCCGGGGTGCCCTCCTGGATTCCCTGCACCACGGTGATCACCCCGATGACGATCCGGGCGTGCCAGACCAGCATCACGGCCGGTAGCCATTGGAATCGGGCGGCGCACACGCGCGCGACCACCCGCACGAGACTCCATGGCAGGGTCCAGAACTCCACGGCAGGGTCGTTGCGGGTCAGTCCGCTGCGCACGGTTGCCTCGGCGTGACCGATGAGCGCAGCCACCTGGTCGTCAGGCAGACGGCCGGCTCGCACCGCGGCGAGCAGCCCGCCCGTCACCAGCACCGACCGTCGGCCGACACCACCGGTGGTGACGGCCGTCTCCCGCTCGAGCACCCATATGTCGATCAGCGGCGGGCCCATCCCCCGCTGGCCGAGCAGCTGCAGCGCGGGCGTGAGGGCCGCCTCCTCCGCGTGGGTGGCCGGCCGCGCGAAGTAGAGCAACCGCATGGCCGTCGCCTCTCCGAAACCGGATATGAGCAGTGTGACGGTGATCAGTCCGCCGATGAACAGGACCAGCCCGATCAACGGCGGCAGCAGAGCGGCGACCGGGAAGGTCAGCAGCATCGCGATGAGCACGTTCGGTGCCACCGCCAAGGCCTTCTTCATCGAGTAACGCGCCATGTCGTCACACCCCTTCGGTTCTTTTGCTCTAGTGCAACCACGTCGTTGTGGTCGCTGGATGACCCTCCGGGATTTTCCGCGGGCTTTGTGTTGTGAGACCAGTTTCGCCCCTGGCTCCGACAGCCGAGGAAGTTATCCACAGCCAGGCGAAGGGGGCCGCGCAGGCGGCCGGAGGTGTGTCGCAATAGCTGCATCCGACAACGACGAAAGGAGCGCGAACCATGAGCGCGAAGACAATAGACCCGGCCATGCTCGAGTTGGCCGGGGTGGTGTGGCGACTGGGCACGGCCGCCGATTACGCCCTGACCGAGGCGATGGGCAACGACCTGGATCCGTTGGGGGCCTTGTTGGCCACCGGCGCCCAGTTGACCGCGTCTCAGAGCCTTCAGCTGCTCGGCGACGATGTGGCCCTGTGCAACGAGCCGGCATCGGTGAGCACGGATCCAGTGGCGCTGATCCGGGAGGCGGAACAGGTGCTGGCTGCCCGTCCCATCGAGCAGTGGCCGGTGGGCACCTCCGGGTTGATCCGCGAGGTCTGCGACCTGATGCGCGAGCACGGACTGTGAGTGGCACGGACATCCGCAGCGTCGGCGAGCTGCTGGTCGACAACGACCTGATCGCGCGGCGCCTCCTGCGAGATGCGGACGAGGCTGATCCGCGGGCGGTGACCCGTTCCTGGGGCGAGGTGGTCGAGTCGGCCATCGACCTGTGGGCCGCGCTGCCCACGCCCGGACCCGGCGGGAAGCCCGACCATCAGGTGATGATCGAGCAGGTCGACGTGATGAATCGGCAGATGGCTCGCCGCTCCTGGGGTGGCGGCTGGCCGGGCGAGGGAGGTGAGGACCCTCGACTGGCGGAGATGAGGGCCAACTTCGAGCGGGCCGCGGACCTCGTCCGGCGCCACCACGATCGCCCCGAAGGAACCGGCTCGTCCGCGACCGTGAGGGCCGACGTCGACGCCGGCCGTCTGCGGGTGATGCACAGCCTCTATCTAGCATCCCACGCCGTGGGCGCCACCTTGGGACGCGAGCTGAAGGGGTTTGAGGATCGCGACGAGGCCCGCACGCGAAAGCATTCCCCCGAGACGATCCGCGGCTTCCAGGAACGCGTCGACGGCGTCGAGCAACTCCTGGGGTGGGCGGTCGCGCGGGACTGGCCTTCGGCACTGGCGGGTGAGCACACCGGCTTCGTCGACAGCTCCCGTCTCGCGGAGAGCTGGGCAGCGTGGGAGCTGCAGGCCCATCGGGCTCTTGCCCACTCCCCCACCACCGGAACACTCGCCGCGGTGAGCATGAATCAGGTCTCCGCTCTCGTGAGCGGTAACAACCTGGTGCGGGCGGCCGCGCTGCTCGAGCACGTCGACCCGCTGGAGTACCGCGATCGCCTCGGCCCGGCCCTTGAGGCCAGTGCCCACCAGTGGCACGGCGCAGCGCAGGCCTGGCAGCAGATCACGCCGCAGGACACGCGGGGCATTGACCCGGCTCTGCTGCAGGCCGGACGTGAGCTGCGGGCCGCGCTGATTGAGATCCAGCGAGACGGAGCGGTGCGAGCGACCCCGCAGACCATGGCCGCCCGCATCGACCTCACCGAGGCCACCCGCACCGTCCACCGCGCGGTGATCGGATCGGCCGACCTCGCGCGGGCGGCTCAAGACGTGGCCACAGACGCACCCCTGGTCGCGCCGGCCAAGCCGCTGCAGAAGGCCACCCAAGCCGTGACTGAGCGGGCGCACGCCGACCACATCGACGCCAGCCCTCACGCGACGTGGATCTCCCCGAAAGACCTCCAACGCAACACCCACGTGCCACTCCCCCAGGCCCTGCGAGAAGACCTCGCCCAGAGCATGGGCAAAGTCATCACCGCAGCCGAGATTGCCCGCAACACTTCCTCCTCCTTGCAACGAACTCAGCCGCCCTCGGAGGCACAGTCGATCGGGCGTCTCGCCGAAGAACGCCAGATTCCTTCCCCTCCACCGACCGCGCGACAGCCGGGGCTCATCCCATGACTTCTCCCTATCGACTTCGGGCCGCGCCAAGCAGGTCGATCGGTGATGCAGATTCGACGACTCGCCGCGACGAGTGTTGCTGACGCAGCATCACTGCGATTAGATGAGGCGCATGAGCGCAAATACGACGCGTCGGAAGCCCGGCCAGCAGCCGAAGGGGCCACGCAAGGCGATGACGACACGCGCGCATCCCGACGTGGCTCGCGTCATCAGTGCGCGAGCAAAGGCCAACGGCTACAGCGCCAGCGACTACATCGCAGTGATTCTTGCGAAGGAGGCGGGCTTCCCTCAGCACGCCCCCGCCCCAGACCGCCCCAAGCCGGAGGATCAGGAAAGGCTGCCGCTGACGGGCTGACGAAGATTCGGGCAGGGCCCCGAGATAGACGAAACGCCCGGTGTTGGTAGCACCAGGCGCTTCTGGCGAAACAGTTTCCCACTGAGCAGGTGAGGAGGGGCTTCGCTATGTCTGAACCCAGACTAGCGCGACCTGTCGTAGATGCAAAGACCTGGCCCATTTCGGGCTGTGGTGTGTCGGAGCGGCCCGATACGCGGCAGTCGAGTCTGTCGTCGCGTGACGCTTGGGCGCTTGACCACATCACGCACTGCCCCACATGCGGTGCGTGGGAGGTCGTGACCGAGGCCGAGCTGCGACGGCGAGCGGACCCACAGTGGTGCGCCGAGCCGTGGTGCGATCACGTCACCCCTGAGCGGGTGTGCCGATGACCTGGGCGGAGGTCGATGATCTCCTCTTCACCGCTGACTGGTTCGCCCTCGACGCCGAGAACATGCGCGTTGCGGGAGTGCGTCCGTCCTCCCTGCCCAAAGGCTTGGCCTTGACGGGTCAGGGCCGGGTGGCCACGATCGTCGGCCGGCTGCGGCCGGGAGTGGTCGCCGTCGACGTGGACCTGGTGGGCGAGCGTGGCCACGCGGTCGCCGAGGCCGTTGCTGGGTGGTGCCGCCGTGAGGGGCTGTGGCATGTCGTGCGGCCCTCGGGCGGCGGTGACGGCCGCACGCACGTGCTCGTGGGTGTCGGGGCACGCTTAGAGCACCTGGAGGCCGAGGTCGACACCCTGCGCGCCGGCTTCGGTGTCACCGCACGGATGATCGACGTCCGCCAGGCCGTGCGCCCACTGACCGCGCCCCACCGTTCGGGTGGGTGCCCACGGCCGTTGGGTGATGCCCGGGAGGTCCTGCGCGGCCTGCGCAGGACCTTGCCCACGCTGGAGACCGCCTTGCGGGTGTCCAGGGGGGCTCCCCCTTCGTCCTCGTCGACGCGGGTGGAGCCGTTGGAGCCCAGGCGTCAACGCCGCCGGCGTGACCTGCCCCCGGAGTGGGCGACTTACCTGCGCACGGGTGAGCGCCCCGAGCTGCATGAGACCGCTAGAGATACCTCTGGCTCGACCTACGAGTTCCTGGCCACCGCACGTATGGTCCAGGCCGGATGGACCGCCCGCCAGGCATGGGCAGCGGTCGCCGACGCCCACCCCGACGCCATGGTCCGGGCGCGCGCGTCGTGGCCACGGTGGGTCGGCCGGTGGAATCAGGCTGTCACCGCGGATGACGACTACTGCGGCGGCGCGGATCTCTCCCCCGAGGCGGCCGCGTCCATCGCAGACGCCCGTGTGGCGTTGCGGTCGCTGGCGTGGTCGACGTCGACGAGAGCCCGCCCGGGCCTGCTCATGGTCGGTCACGTCGTCCTCGACCGCATGGAGCGCACCGGAGAGCTGCGCGTCCCGGTCCCCGAACGAGACCTGGTCCTCGATACCGGCATCCGCGATCGCCGTGTCATCCGGCAGCACCTGGGTGCCCTGAGCGGCGCCGTGGGAACCCTCCACCAGTGCTTCGACCCTCGTCGTCGCGACGCCTCTAGCCATGAATTCGAGATCCCCCAGGTAGGGGTAGTGACGGAAACCCCTCCACCTTGCTTTCACACCCCCTTGCCGGCTGAGATCCCCAGGCGACTCCCCCGGATGACCTGGCCCGCCCT